>QKDC01000031.1 GCA_003246755.1 Gemmatimonadota bacterium
GATTCACCAAAGCCCTCGGCTTCGAGCCGCCCGGAATCGATCCCGTAGGTGTCGATCAGGAATTGCCGGGCGGATCGGGCCCGCCGCTTCGAGAGGTCGAGGTTATGGTCGTCGTCGCCGGTGTTGTCGGTGTGGCCCTCGATCCGGAGTCGCAACTCGGGGTGATCCACCAGCATCTGCCCGATCTCTTCAAGGGTCGGGGTGGATTCGGGTCGGAGCCGGTCGCTGTCCACACTGAAAAGTATGCCACGGGTCGTCACCCGGCCCTCCGCGGCCAGCTTGTCGTAGAGATCCGCGCCACCGCCTGCGACCCGGATCGGGCCCACGAACATCGGAAGGTCGTCCTTCGCGTCCGCGATCACGAACCAGATCTTGTTCGCTCGGCCCAGCTCGACCTGCGGTACGTTGGCCACGCGCTTCTCCCCAACATACACTTTCACGTGATTTCCATCCGCCATGAGCCGGACCTCGGCGATGCCACCCGTGATGCGGCCGGGTATGGGTGTGAGCGAGAAGGGGCCGTCCTGCTGGAAATCCTGGATCCCGGTGTTGCGCTGGTCGATCTGCAGGTGGGGAGGACCGTACCAACCAATGCGACGGGGAGCCACCATTCGGCCTTCAGGGGCGTCGAACAGCACCCGCATCCACTGGTTCCCGTGTTTCCAACTGATGGGGAACTCGAGCGTGAAGCGTTCGGGGAGTGTTCTGGGGAGTTCGATGGCGAACGCCGAACCGGCCGTGGCCCGGAGCCACCGGGCGCCAGACCAGTCGACAATCTCCATGTTGCCGTTCAGGAAGCGGATCCGTCGCGGGAAGTCGCCCACCTTGTCCCCCGAATAGTCCTCCGTAAAGAGCACCTCGTCTCCCGGCACGAAGTCGTAATTCGCCCACACGCCGGCCCCGGGCTTCGCCTTGGCCGCCTCGGCGGCCTCACGGTCCGTGATGGCGTTTCCTTCGGAATCGGTGATCAGTTCTCCGTCGTCATCGGTGTAGACGATAGGCTTGCCGTCCTTGCGGGCCTGCTGTTCGCAGACAGGGTCGGAGAGGGCGCAGCGAATGGCCCCCGTGACTGCTCGATCCACTTGGTTCCCGAGTTCACGCGTCGCGGCGTTCTCCGCCCGCTTCTTGAGACGTCTCAGGATTTGACCATCTGCAGGAGCGACGGGGAGCAGCAACATGGCGGCCAGACCCATCCCGAGGATGGAAATGTGGCGATTGGTCATGGGGTGGGCTCCTTGCATGAGGCGTTCTCCGATCCTGTCCTATCGGCGGGGTCGGAGAAATGCCGGTGATTGGGCTTGGTGGGTAAGGCGCAGTTCCCGCCGCGGTGCCGCCACCGGGAGGGTCGGTAGCGGACCGCGCACCCGGGTCGTATGTTCCCCAACCCCCTTCCGAATGCGGCCCGGACCATGGATTCACGCCAATTCGATGGCGATGACGACGTCACGGGACTCCTGGAGGAGTGGAGTCGTGGGAACGATGCGGCCTTCGACGCGCTGGTCTCGGTCGTGTACGACAACCTGTGTCGAATAGCGCACCGCCACCTCATCGGGGAGCGCGCCGACCACACCCTCGATACCCAGGCCTTGGTTCACGAGTCGTACCTCCATCTTGCGGGCAAGCCCGGCAAGGGATGGCGGAATCGTGCCCAGTTCTTCGCCGTAGCATCAAAGGCCATGAGACGCCTGCTGGTAGATCACGCCCGCCGTCGGAAGGCCGAGAAACGCGGTGGCGATGCGACCCGTGTCACGTGGAGTGGTGATTTTGGGGCAACTGATGCGGATGTAGAGGAGGTCTTGGCTCTGGATGATGCCTTGGAACGGCTCGGCGAGCGGGATCAACGCCTGCTGCAGGTGGTGGAATGCCGTTTCTTCGGCGGCATGACCGTGCCCGAGACCGCCAACGCCCTGGACATCTCCTCCCGCTCCGTGGAACGGGACTGGGCTCGAGCACGGACCTATCTCTATCAGGCCATCGGGCCACGCAAGGCAGAACCCCAAGGGTGAGGGGATGAAGCCGAACGGCGACGACCGCTGGAAGGAGATCGACGAGGTCTTCGCAGCGGCACTCGACCGGCCGCGAGGGGAGCGGAGCGAGTTCGTGCGCGAGGTCACAGGGGGGGATGTGGATCTCGCGGGTGAAGTGATGGACCTGCTCCTGGCCCATGACGAAGCCGAGAGCTATGTCGAAGGATCTGGTTCACAACTGATCGCCAGGCTTTGTCGGGATCTGTCTCTCACCGACCGGTTGCCTTCTCCCGAGTTGGAGGGCGAACTCCTTGGCCCCTGGCGGTTGGTTCGCCGGATCGCCCGCGGTGGCATGGGGTCGGTCTACCTGGCGGAACGGGCTGATAGCCGATTCGAACAACAGGTCGCCGTCAAGGTGCTCCGTCGGGGGCTGGATACGGAGGACATCGTCGCGCGCTTCGTCGCCGAGCGACGAATTCTCGCCTCGCTCGACCACCCCAATATTGCGCGGCTGCTCGACGGAGGGGAGACACCCGACGGGCGGCCGTACCTCGTCATGGAGTATGTCGAAGGCGACCCACTCACGACGTACGCCGATGAACGGCGGCTCGGGCTCGAGGACCGGCTCACCCTGTTTGCGGCGGTCTGTGATGCGGTGCAGCATGCGCATCGGCATCTGGTGATTCACCGGGACCTCAAACCCTCGAACGTGCTGGTGGCCGCCAGCGGGGAGGTCAAGCTCCTCGACTTTGGTATCGCCAAGCTTCTCGACCCCGACGACCCCGAAAGCCCGGCAGGACCTACCCGGACCGGTGTCCGGTTGATGACCCCCCGCTACGCGAGCCCAGAGCAGGTGAGTGGCGAAGTGGTCACCACGGCTTCGGACGTCTATCAGCTTGGTCTGCTCCTGCATGAGTTGCTCGTTGGCCGCTCACCCGTCGCCGACCCGCTGTCCAGGGGCCAACTCGAACGGCAAATCCGGGAGGAAGAACCCGTACCCCCCTCCAGAGCCGTGGACGAGGAGACCGCCGCCCGGTACAGGACGCCCCTAGCTCGCCTCCGCCGCCGCCTTCAGGGGGATCTCGATCAGGTGGTGTTGATGGCGTTGCGAAAGGAGCCTGACCGGCGCTACGCCTCGGTCGAAGCGCTGGCGCGGGACATCGAACGGCACCAGAAAGGCCTCCCCGTGCGGGCGGCCCCCGACTCGGCGCGGTACCGGATCGGCAAGTTCATGCGGCGCAACCGGCTCCAGGTCACGGCGACACTGGCCGCGATCATTCTCACCACCGGCTACGGCGTGACGGTGACGGTGCAGGGGCAGCGGATTGCAACGGAGCGGGATCGCGCCGCGCTCGAGGCAGCTCGCGCAAACCAGGTCACCGGCTTCATGGTGAACCTCTTTCAAGGAGCGAACCCCGACCAGACGGGTGGTAGGGAGATAACGGCTGCCCAATTGCTGGATCTCGGGGCCAGAAGAGCGGGCGCCGAGCTTTCCAACCAACCGGAAGTCCACGCCGCCCTTCTCTCGGCTATCGGACAGAGTTATGCGGCATTGGGCCGGTTTGGGGATGCCCGTCCCCTTCTCGAAGAGGCGATCTCCACGGGCGGACTCGGAGACCCCACGCGCCACGTCAGGGACCTTGCCCAGTTGGCGGACGTCGTGTTCAAGTCGGATATGGCGGCCGGTCTGGACCTGTACCGTCAGGCACTCCAACATGCCGAGGAACGGCTCGGGTCGCTGCATCCGGTTACCGGGCGCGTACTCGCTCAGTATGGGGAGGCCCTGTCCCTCGGCGCCGACAGCGTGCAGCGCAGCATTCTGCTCCGCGACAGTGCCGTCGCGGTGCTGCGGCGTGATCCCGAAGCACAAGAAGATCTGGCGTTCGCTTTGGCGGTATCGTCCTACGGCCGACCCACTTCCGAAGCGATTCCGAAGATGCGGGAAGCCCTGGATCTTCGTCGCCGGCTGTATGGGGAGCGTCACAGCGCAGTGGCGGCGAGTCTCAATGATCTGGCACTCGGGCTGGAGCCCGTGGACCCCCTCGCGGCGGATTCGCTCATGAGTGAGGCGATCGTGATCCTCAAGGAGATTCTGGGACCGGAACACGCCTCGACACTTCGGAGTCTGAACAGCCTCGCTGCACTTCGCCGCGGCCGGGGCGCCTTCGCGGAGGCCGAGCCCATCTATGCCGAGGTGATTCGCATCCGAAGGGCAGTGTATCCCGCACAACGGGTTCTGCTGGCCTACGGTCTCTATGGCATGGGACTGGTGCTCGTGGGACTCGAGCGGCCGCTCGAAGGGGAGACCCATCTTCGGGAAGCACTGGGGATCCTCGAGGAGGAGCTTCCAGCCAACTCCTTCCTATTGAGTCTCAATCGCGCCGCCATCGGCCACGCCCTCATGACGCAGGGGAGGCATGCCGAAGCCGAGGCCTTTCTCCTCCCGGCCGTCACGACCCTCGAGAACGGGGACGTGCAGCCACTGGACCTGGCCCAGAACTACGAGCGCCTGATCCTTCTCTACGAGGCCTGGGGCCGGCCCGGGCGGGCAGCCGTCTTCCGGACGCGGCTGAGAGAGCTGGCCGAGGCCAAGGGCCTCGTCCAGTACCAGAATCCATCGCGTTAGGCTGGTCCGCGAAGTCCCGCCGAACGAGCGGGCGCGTGTGAGATGACTATTGTTTGAAGTGACTCCCTAATCTCGAGGCCTACCATGTTCCGTTGCCCTATTCGTCGGCGAACGATGCTCGCGACCGCCGTCCTTCTGTCCTCGACCGCGGTCGCCCTCCTGGCGCACGACATGTTCCTCAGGCCAGCCGACTTCTTCGTACCTCCGAATGCCCCCCTGCTGGTTCGGTTGTTGAACGGCAACTTCTCCAATAGCGAAAACTCCATCACGCGAGACCGGCTTGTGGACATCAGCGTGGTCTCACCGACCGGGCGGGAGCGGATCGATACCGCCCGCTGGACCGTCGCGGGTGATACCAGTACCGTCACAATCACGACCGGATCAACTGGGACGTATGTGCTCGGCGTCTCGACCCGGCCGAACATCATCGCCCTCGAGGCCAAGGACTTCAACGAGTACCTCGAGACTGACGGGATGCCGGACGTCCTCGCCGCGAGGCGTCGCGACGGGGAACTCGAGCGGGCGGTGCGGGAGCGGTACGCGAAACACGTGAAGACCCTGGTCCAGGTGGGAGACACGCGGAGCGACGCTTTTGCCACGGTACTGGGTTATCCGGCGGAGATCATTCCCGTGGAGAATCCATATACGCTCGGCCCCCGGGGAGTCCTGCATGTTCGCGTGCTTTTCCAGGGTCGACCGATCCCGAATCAGTTCATCCAGTACGGGGGCCGCACACCCACCGGAGATCGCATCCCCATGCGAAGTGTCCGTTCCGACGACAAGGGTGTCGCCGCTATTCCCTTGACGAGTGCGGGTGCGTGGTATGTCAAGTTCATCCAGCAGTCCCGTCGCGATACCGATCCGGATGCCGATTACGAATCGACTTGGGCCAGCTTGAGCTTTGCGATTCGCTAAGGCGCTGAGGCGGCCGGGGTTCGCCGCTTGACTCCCGCTTGAGGCCGTATTGCGATCGTTCTCCAGTCACTTGATGGAGGACGATCGTGAAAGCCCAGAATCTGCTTACCCCGACAGTGTTGGCCCTCGCCGCCGCCACCGCTTGCCTGCCCCAGCCGCCGAATCTCGCGGTTGGACCGCAGATCGGTCACACACGGGTCTCCGATCCAGCCACGGGGCGAACATACGAAGGGCCGATCGTTGCGCTCGACAGCACCCGATTAGACATGTTCGACCTGAAGTCCGAGACCCGTATCAGCGTCTCGGTGGACCAACCGGTCACCATTCAAGTGTACCGGGGTCAGAGGCGCGGGACGGATGCGATGATCGAAAACGCGGCGCAGTCGACTGCTGCGGGCGTAGCAGCCGGCTTGTTCACAGCGGTCGTCTTCAAGGCCATCTTCGGCGATGGATTCGACCTTGGAGAAGGGGCCAAATCCGCGCTCGCCGGGGGTATCAGCGGCGGGGTCGTTGGGGGCGCCTTCCAGGCATGGAAGGAAGGGGTGCCTGCCTGGGAGTCGATCAGCCTGCGGCAACTCTACGACGACGTCTCGAGACTTACGCCTACTCGTAACGCAGCGCCACCACAGGGTTGACCCCCGTTGCGCGGCGGGCCGGGATCAAGCTCGCGAGAAGGCCCGCCACCGCGATCACGATCACGACGATGCTGAAGACCGGTGGATCCTGGGGTGCCACCTCGAACATGAGAAGGGCAATGATCCGGGTGAGTCCGTAGGCCATCACAAGCCCGAAAGCCAGGCCGACTCCGAGTTGGATCCCACCTTGCCTGACCACGAGACGAACCACATCCCGTGCGCTGGCCCCCAACGCCATCCGGATTCCCAGTTCCCGCATCCGCCGACTCACCGAGAAGGCAATGACGCCGTACAGCCCGACCGTCGCCATGAAGAGCGCCGCCGCACCGAAAGCAATGAAGAGCGTCCCGAACACGATGTAGAACCATCCGGCAGTGTCCACCACGCCTTGCATGGAATCCACGTTGTAGATCGGCAGGTCTGGGTCGACCGAGCGCACGGCCTCACGCACTGCAGGTGTCAGCGTCAACGGCGCTACGCCTGGGCTCGCCCGCAGGGCGAGGCTGATGAAACGGATGTCTCGCTGGGCCACCGGTACGTAGTAGCCCGACGGGTCATCGCGATCGGGGTTGAAGCCTTCCATGCGAAGATTCGGGACCACTCCGACAATGGTCCTCCACGGGGCGAGGCTGTCTCTTCCCGCTCGTTCTGCAAACCTCTGACCGATTGGGTCCTGACCCGGGTAGTGGCGTGCGGCAAAGGCCTGGTTCACGATCGCGACCGGGAGTCCGTCGTGCGTGTCGTTGAGGTCGAAGTCGCGGCCGGAGACCAAGCTGACTTCAAAGGTTTCGAAGAACTCAGGGGTGATGTCTGAGGTTCGCGCCGTGGGATAGTCTTGATTGGTGAGGTAGGTCCCCCCCTCAATCGCGATGGATCGCCCGCCGACATTCGTCGGCAGATTAGTCGTCAAGGCGATCGATTGCGCACCGGCAATCCCCCGCAGTCGGTCTGCCAGATCACGGAAGAAGTCGCGCCGGGATTCGGGAGTGGGATAATCGGTCTCAAAGAGGCCCACGCGAGCGGTCAACACATTCTCGGTGGCATAGGGGAAGTCAAAGGTTCGGAGCTTGACGATGCTCTTGACCATCAACCCGGCGCCTATCAGCAGGGCACACGACAGCGCGATCTCAGCGGTCACTAGGACCCGAGTGAGCTTCCCGCCGAGGACGCCGGAAGACCCATTCGTCTCATCCTTCAGTGTCTTGTTGACGTCCGTCTTGAGCACCTGCGCCGCCGGCGCTGCCCCGGCCACCAGCGCCGTGAACAGGGTGATCGCCAGCACGAAAACCATGACGGGGAGGTCGAGGCCGAACTGCATGTAGTACGGCTTACCGACATCCTGTGTGGCGTTGTCGAACAGGGTGACGCCGACATAGGCGATGGCTAGGCCAATTGCGGCACCGATCGAAGCCAGGATCAGGGTCTCGGCGAAGAACGGCAGCACGACACGCAGCCGGGAAGCGCCGAGTGCCGTGCGGACGGCGGCTTCGCGGGTCCGAAGTGTGGCTCGAGCCATGAGGAGGTTTGCCACGTTGGCACAGGCGATGAGCAAGACGAAAATCGTTGCCACCTGCATCGCCCCGAAGACGGCGATGAGTTCCGGACCGGTATCCTCCTCGACGAAAGAGCGGAACCGTGTGGTCACTCCCTCGTTCGCTTCGGGGTACTCTTTGGCCAGGCGCTCGGAGATGAGGGCCATCTCGAGCTCCGCCTCCTCCATGGTCACTCCTTCGTTGAGTCGGCCAAAGACCGTGAACGTGGGGCTCCGGCTTCGGTCGGGATTCTCGGCGCGGTCGTCGCGTCGGACCACCCAGAGTTCCTGCTCCTGAGGCCACTGGAACCCCTCTGGCATGACTCCAAGGATCGTGGCCGCTTCACCGTTGACGATCACGCTCTGGCCGACCACCGTCTGGTCCGATTCGTAGCGAGTCTCCCAAGCCCTGTGGCCGAGCACGATCGTGAGTGGCGCGCCAGCTTCGTCATCGCCGACCCGGAAGGTGGTTCCGAGAACAGGCCGGACACGAAGGAGGTCGAACACGTTTGCGGAAACGAAGGCCCCGTCGTAGCGCTCCGGACCCTCGGCGCCGCTCAGGTTGACCGTGCCGGTGGAGAAGTGACCGAGGCCCTGGAAGGAGGTTTGCTGGGCGCGCCAATCGCCGAGGTCGTGCATGTTGACGCCCATGAAGTCCTGATCCTGCGACGGGTTGGTCCTATAGACGAGCGTCAACCGCTCGGGTTCCGGGACGTCGAGTCCTCTCAGGAAGACTCCGTAGACCAAGCTGAAGGAGATCGTGCAGAGACCGATCCCGAGGGCCAAGGTGATGCTCGTAATCACCGCCGAGGCGGGCTCTTTCCGGAGGGATCGGAGCGCTACGCGGAGGTCCTGCCAGAGAGACTTCATGGGCCCGTCCCAAAAAGTGGTGGTGAGATGTCACCACCGTACGGGGGGGGGCTCAGTTCTGTTTCATTTTGAGACGAAGCCCGCAATCCGTCAAGCTGATCAGCCCAACGGGGCCTCTTTGAAGCCAGGAGGGGCTATTCGGGTATGCCTGAGTGGTCCTCGATGAACCGGTAGTTCGAACGGGCCTGGTTGGCCAGATAGTGAGTCAACAGGAGCTCGTTGCCAGAGATCTCGCCGCGGAGTTCGGTTGGTGCGATGCAGAGCGCCAGCGGGGGGCAGAGATTGATGGATACCTGGTTCCCATCGACGCCGTATTCCAAGTGTGTCCGCGACAGGTTGGTGGAGTTGTCGGGACCTCGGATCAGTTGAACATACCAGACGAACGAACCTGCCCCCCGCGGACGATCGTGGGGAAACGCCAACTGGGCGAGTTCCACAACCCACCCCTCGGGCAGGTCGCTCGTCGGCGCCGGCAGAGCCACCCCATCCACCGCGGCCAAGGTGTAGTGAGGATAGAGCCCATCCCCCGGCCCCACAGGATCGCTGCAGGCGGCCAGGCCCAGGAGTCCCAGCACTATTCCGAGGGAGGGCGCAGGTCGTTTCATGCCCGACGGAATAGGCAACTCGCGCGCCACCTCCCCCGGCGTCGTAAGCCATTATGAAATAGCGGTGTTTACGCGATGATCCCCACCCTGGCATGACGAACTGACACGTCCACCTGTCCGCAGGGCGTGACATTGCGAATACGTAGGTCAGAGTTCTCGACTATGCTCCTGTGACCTGCGTAATGTGCTGTGCGCGCAGGGCCTCCCCCAGAGCTTCCCACACCTCTCGATCGGTCTCTGCCGTGATCAGACGCTCCCGTGCCGGTGCCGGATGGAGACCGCCGGCAAGCCCCGCCAGGATCTGCAACTGAACACCCGTGTTCTCCTTGGGAGTGAGGATGAGGAAGACCAACTGCACAGGGACCCCGTCCGGCGCATCCCAATCGATCCCGGAGCGGGAGCGACCGAACACGAGTACCGGCTTCGTGAGACCAGGAATCCGGGCGTGCGGGACGGCCACGCCGTGGCCGGTACCGGTGCCGACGATTTCCTCCCGCGCGCGCACGGCCTCGACACACACATCCATGTCCACTCCATCGATCGCGGAGCCCAGTCCCTGGCACAGCTCCACCAGCGCGTCCCACTTGGTTCGGCTCGCGAGGTTCGGGACGGTGGCCGATCGATCGAAGAACGAGAGGATGTTGACGGCGGCGCGTCGCCTGATGGACCAGGACAGCCAAGGGGCAACCACCAGGGATGACACAATGGCGGAGACCACGATGGCTACGAACACTTGGGTAGTCAGGATCCCTGCACTAAGGGCCAAATCGGCCACGACAATTCCAGTCACACCGCTCGGCGTGTAGGCAATGGCGATGGACAGACGGTCGTCCCGCGTGAGGTCGGTGCCACGCCCCCCGAGCCAGGCACCGCCAAACTTTGCCCCGATCGCCACGAGGGTGACGAACGAGACAATGAACCAGTCAAACTCGGCGAGGAAGTCGTAGTGAAGACCGATGCCCGCGAAGTAGAGTGGGACGAACACAGAATGCACCATCTCGCTGATCACGGTACGCGTGCGCTCGGAGAGGGCCCTGGACTGCCCGGCCATGATCCCCGCCAGGAAGAACCCAAAAAGCGCGGTCAGGCCGAGCCGCTGGGTCAGGGCGCCCGAAGCGAGTCCCAGGCAACTGACAAGCGTGAGGACTGCTCCCGGCTGCTCCGGCAGGCGTCGTGTGACCAAACCGATGGAGCCGTGCACCAAACGGAGGCCCCATGTCAAACAGAAAGCCGTGAAGACCACCGAGAAGAGCAGCGAACGAATGACGGCCCAAGCGTCCACTCCGGCTGGCGTCGCCAGGCCCAGGACGACGCTCAGAATGACCCAGGCCAGGATGTCGTTGACCGCGTAGCCGCAGAGGGTCACGAGACCGAGGTCGCTCTTGACCAAATCGAGATCGTGGAGCACGCGGGCGATGATGACCATCGCACCGATCGCGATGGTCGTGCCCAGGAAGAGGGCAAAGGGAAGTCGAACCTCCGGACCGGGCATGTACCTCACCGGGAGGAGGTAGGAGAGCCCCGTGCCAACGAACAGGGCAACGAGAAGCGCCGTGATACCTATTCGGAGCGATGGCCCCCGCTGTCGCCACGCGGCCGAGACATCAATTTCGAGACCTGTCTCGAGGAGGAGAAACAGCACACCGAACCACGACACCGTGGCCAGCATGGACCTCTGAACGGGATCGGGGGGGAACAAGCCCACCTGGAGGGCAGGCCATACCCGACCCAGGATCGTTGGCCCCAGGAGCAGGCCCACCAGGATTTCTCCGACGAGTGGCGGGTGTCCGAATCGCCGAAGGACCTCCCCGACACCCCGCGCGAGCGCGAGAAGGAGGAAGACTTGAAGGAGGAAAACCCCGAGTTGGTGCTCGCTCATCCGCCCCGCTTTGTGGAGGGCCTACGGGATACCTTGACGACTGCAGCTCGGTGGGAACATCTGAACATAAACCGCAAAACTAGCGAACGAGGATTCTCAGCCCCCAAGGGCAGATCCAACCGCCTCGGGATCCGTGATGGGGGCCTGACAGGTGAAGTCGCGACAGACGTAGAGTGCCGCCCGCCCGTCCACGGGTCCCTTGCCCCGAGGGAGAGGCAGGTCGGCGTTTGACACCGAGCGGGGATCGACGGTGACCTGGACGCGGTTCGGCAGGTAATGCATCGACACTGCTTCCCTCAGCCGTTCGAAATCCGGACTCCCCACTACTCCCGCAAGGACGAGTTCTGCCGGCTCTTCCGACAGGCGGTCGAACACGCTCAGACTCGATGCAAAGGCCCTGGGGTAACGGACGATCGTTGCTCCGTAGGCGTCGATGGCCCGGCGCGCTACTTCTCTGAACTCAGGTCGATCGAGGTGATAGGAGAGGCGCACCAGGGCTGATGCGGTGACCGCGTTGGCAGAGGGTGTGGCGCCATCGGTGCCGGCGCGATGACGAATGATGAGTTTCTCGTGGCCAACCCCGGTGCTATAGAACGCGCCGTTTTCAACGTCATGAAAATCCCTGATGGTGACTTCGAGTAGCTCGGTGGCGCGCTGGAGATACTCGACCCGGCCTCCGGACTCGTAGAGGTCCAACAGGCCTTCGCTCAGGTAGGCATAGTCCTCGAGGTAGGCCACGAGGTGGGCTTTCCCCGCCCGAAAGGTTCGAAGCAGCCCGCCATCGTCCCGCCGAAGCGTGGTGAGAAGGAAGTCTGCGGCCGATTCGGCCGTCCGCAGGTAACGAACGTCACCGAGAACGCGGTACCCGTTTGACAGGGCACTGATCATCAGGCCGTTCCACGAGGTGAGGATCTTGTCGTCGAGGGCAGGCCTGACTCGCTGCGCGCGTACCTGGTACACCTCCGACCTGGCCTCTTGCAACCTTGCGTGGAGCGCCTCGGGCCTGAGGCCTAGTTCCTCAGCCACGGCGGCCAACGGTCTGGGAGTGTTGGGGATGCTCTTGCCTTCCCAGTTCCCTTTGGCCGTGATGTCGTAGTACGAACAAAACCAATGCGCCCGCTCCTCGCCGAGGACGCGCCGCACCTCCTCCGGGGTCCACACGAAGAACTTCCCTTCCTCCCCGTCAGAATCAGCGTCGGTCGATGAGTAGAGTCCACCATCCGGCGCCGTCATTTCGCGGAGGATGTAGTCGAGCGTCTCCACCGCGACCCTCCTATAGAGTGGCTCCGCGGTGACCTGGTAGGCCTCGAGGTAGATCCCAATGAGGAGGGCGTTGTCGTAGAGCATCTTCTCGAAGTGAGGAACCAGCCATCGGTGGTCGGTGGAATATCTGGCGAATCCGCCACCGATGTGATCGTAGATGCCACCGCAGGCCATGCCGTTCAGAGTCTTCGTCACCATCGCCAGGGCCTGAGGGTCGCCGAATCTTCGATGCAGCCTCAGTAGCAGTGAAAGCCCAGTGGTGGGTGGGAACTTCGGCGCGGGGCCAAACCCGCCGTGTTCGCGGTCGAATGCCTGGGTGAACTGGTCTAGGGCCCCTCTGAGTTCGCCTTCGCCGGTGGCGACCGCCGGTCCCAGCGCGCTCAGACTCTTCAGGTGTTCAACCAGTCGGGCCGCTCCATCGACCAGTCCCTCTCGGTTTGCCTTCCAGGCCTCCGCGATGTGCGTGAGTAACGTCGCGAAACCGGGGCGTCCATGCCGATCGGTAGGTGGGAAGTAGGTCCCTGCGAAAACGGGCTCCAGATTGGGGGTGAGGAAGACGGTCATGGGCCACCCGCCCTGACCGTGATTCATCGCTTGGGTCGCGGCCATGTAGATCTCGTCGAGGTCGGGCCGTTCCTCCCGATCGACCTTCACGTTGATGAAATGTTCGTTCATGAGCGATGCGATGGCCTCGTCCTCGAACGATTCATGGGCCATGACATGACACCAGTGGCAAGCTGAGTATCCGATGGAGAGGAGGATGAGACGGTCTTCGTCCTTCGATTTCTGCAGCGCCTGCGGGCCCCAGGGATACCAATCCACCGGGTTGTGGGCGTGTTGAAGTAGATAGGGGCTGGTCTCGTGGACGAGGCGGTTGGGGGCTCGGAACATGCTGACCTGGTGGCGGGAGTCTCGGTGGCGAGAGTAAACTAAGCACCCCACGGGCCCTGGGACGGAGGTTGCATGACCGTTTCGTACGAGAACTCCAAAACCATCTTCGCCGGCATCAAGGCCGCCGGCATCAGGAGTATCTCGGCGCTACCGGAGACCTGGCTTGGGCCGTTGCTGCAGCGGGCAGAAGATGATGCGGACGTGCACTTGATCCAGGTCGCCAAGGAGGAGGAGGCGATCGGGATCGCAGCCGGTGCGCACTTCGCGGGGGAGCGGCATCTCCTCTTGATGCAGAACCACGGGTTCCTCGCGGCCATCAACGGAATCGTGTCGCTGGCACAGCTCTACAGTATCCCGCTCTGCATGCTCATCGCCCTTCGCGGCCACTGGGGGGAGCCCTATCCCTGGCACACGCGCGGCGGCATCGTGACCGAAGGAGTGCTCCGGGCCCTCGGGATTCCGTTCGAGTATGCCAGGGATCCTCAGATGGTGGGGCGTCAGATCCGCGAGGCCTACACGTTGTCGCAGAGCTCGCTCTCCCCCGTGGCGCTCCTCCTCACGCGCGACCTGATGGAGGACTGAATGGAACGCGCGCACTGTATCGAGGTGATCTATCCGGAGTTGGAGGAGGCGCTGGTCGTGACGATCATGGGGGCCAGCGCCCAGGAACTCTACAACCTCGGGCACCGAGAGAACTTCTTCTACCTGCAGCACGCGATGGGGTTGGCGTCGTCTATCGGATTGGGGTTGGCCCTGCATCTTCCGGACGAGCGCGTGGTGGTGTTCGACGGCGACGGATCGGTGTTGATGAATCTGGGGACCTTCGCAACGCTCGCCCGTTACCGCCCGGACAACCTGATTCACATCGTGTTCGACAACGGCAGTCTCCTCTCCACCGGGGGCTTCGAGTCGCACACGACCTCAGGAATCACCGATCTTGCGGCAATGGCACGTGGGGCTGGTATCCCTCATGTGATCACCATCGACTCAACGCTCCGGTTCGGCGAAGCCTATGTGGAGGCCGTCGAGCGTCGGGAACTCAGCGTAATCGTGGCCAAGGTGGACGCCGTTGGTCCCGATGACTACGGGATGGACCTGCACCTATCAGAGAATGCGTTTCGCTTTGCGCGACACATTCGCGAGCGGAAGCTCTCCCGCGGGGCGACGGCGGGCTAGACTTTCCCTCAGGGCCTTCCCTGGGTCTTGCGTTGGACCTGGCCGAGGAAGCGGAGGATCTCCCCATTGAAACGATCTGGTTGACCGAGGTGGGCCGCGTGGCCCGCATTGGTGACCTCGACCTTCGTCGCCCCGGTGATCCCATAGGTCAGGGCCTCAGCCACGATCCTGAAGTACGGCATTTCATGATCACCGATGATCACGAGAGTCGGTGCGGTGATGCCGCGAAGCTGGTCCATCCGTGGAGCCGGGGTTCCGGTACCTGCGGTTCGGGGGTCGGCCTCACGACCGAGATTCGCCTCGAACATGGCCTGTACCTCGGGATGGACAGTATACCCGGGTGGGAACCACGCGAGGGGGTGTCGGAAGATCACGGCCGCCACCGAGTCTGGCGAAAGGCCGGTCAGGTCTGGGACCCGGTCCGGGCCATCCCATGGTAATCCGAAATCCTCTGGGGGTCCCACCCCGTAGAGGATGAGGGCGGTCACCCGGCTGGGAAACGCGACCGCAAATCGCAGTGCGACATCGGCCCCTTGGGAGTGTCCCATGACGATCGCCCGCTCGATGTCGAGGGAGTCGAGCAGCGCAATGAGATCCGTTGGATCCGCCGCAACATCGGGCGTCCCCGTCGACGCACCCCAGCCTCGTCGATCATAGCGGATCACTCTGTACCGTTCACGCAAGGCAGGTACCTGGCTCACCCACGTCCGGTGATCGTTCATCCATCCATGGATCAGGACGATGGGATCGCCCCTTCCCGTGTCTTCGTAAAAGAGGCTGGCGTCTCCCGTGGTCATACGCTGGGTCTGTGCACCGAGTGCGACGGGAACCATCAGGGTAAGTACGATCCAGGTCTGGAACAGGGTCTTCATCGCCAATTCTCCCTGGCGAGCTTCAATCGTCCCAACAAATCATCAAGTCGTTGATCACTCCGGAAGTCGGTGGGAAAGGGTTCCACGCCGAGATATCGCATCATCACATCCTCGGCCTCGTAGGCCCGGTTCATCCACCGGAAGGCCTCGTCGATATTTCCCGCTCGCGCGTACAGCGAGGCAATCAGAAACGCTTTGGGATACACCTCGGGAGGCCTGGTGGCATAGGCCTCCGCTGCACGAACCATCGCCTCGCGATACCCCGATTCACTACGCCCCTGTCGGAAGGCCGTGACCGCATCCGTGTCCCCCATGGCTCCGAGGTAAGCATCCAACTCGTCTGCCGCTTCGTCGAAGCGGCCCTGATGATGGAGGGCGGCCCACAGGACCCGGTGGGGCAACGGATTGCTCGGAGTCAGCGACACGACCTTCCTCGATTGCGTGATCGCCTCATCGAACCGCCCGGCAAACATCAGTTGGGCACCATAGAGATGCTGGAAGAATGGGTTGAGCGGGTCGAGTTCCATGGCACGACGGATCTGAGCCTCCGCCTCATCGAGACGGCCCAAGATGGTCAGCAAGTGGGAGAGGAACGCCCGTGCTTCGGCGAAACTCGGATTGAGTTCCAACGCGCGCCGAAACTCCTGCTCACCCAAAGTCGAGTCGTTGCCCTCCCAGGCCT
This sequence comes from Gemmatimonadota bacterium, assembly GCA_003246755.1. Lineage (GTDB taxonomy): Bacteria > Gemmatimonadota > Gemmatimonadetes > Gemmatimonadales > GWC2-71-9 > SZUA-320. The sequence continues at coordinate 15,913 of QKDC01000031.1, forward strand.
GTTTTCCCGCCAGGGCGTAATGCGCCTCTGCGAGAGTACTGTCCAACTCGAGCGCCTTGAGGGCTGCGGCGGTCGAGGCCTCTCGGGCTACCCGCGGTGGGTCGAGAGCCATCGGGCGGCGGTATCCCCAGACCCCGGCGATACCCACATACGCCAGGGCATAGGTCGAATCGATCGCGAGAGCCGATTCGTAGTACTTGAGGGCCAGTTCCAGGTCGGATGGGGTGAACTGGTACTGATGGAATCTCCCCTTGAGGTACGCTTCATACGCTTCAGGGTGCACCCGTTGGAGATTCGCGAGCCGAGCAGCATTCTCCGGGGTCAAGGCGAGGTGGAGTTCGTCGGCGATGGCCCGTGTGACCTGGCGGTGGAGCGCGGCCGTTCCGGCCAGGTCACTCCCGAAGGCGCCACGCCAGCGGTACTCCTCGGTTTCCGGATCGATCAACCGCACGTCCAGGCTCACACTGTCTCCCGTACGCGCTACCGATGTCTCGACGACGAGGTCGGCGCCAACTTCGGTGGCGATTTCTCGGACGGGTTTGAGCCCTGTGGCGTACTGCATCATGGAGGTGCGATTGATCACCCCGAACCCGGCCTGCTGGAGTTCAGTGATCAGACCGTCATGCATGCCCTGGACAAAGTACACCTGGGAGGTATCCAGAAGGCTGGTGAGCGGCAGCACCGCCAGTCGGGGAATCGCGGTCGTCGATCTCGTGAACAGGGTCACCGCCAGCCATCCGGCCACGGCCAGGGTCGTGATCCCGGCGATGAGGGGTATTGCACGTCGCCCGGCACGGGGGGACGGAGTCTCCTCAAGTGCACGCTGGAATGCTTTCGCAAAGTCGGTTGTTTGTGGAAACCGATCGGCAGCCGTCTTCGACAAGGCCTTCTCGAGCACTCGGACGACCGGTGCCGGGAGCGAGGGCCGGAGGGTGGTGAGTGGGGGAACGGGGTCGAGTGAATGACGCGCCAGCACCGCCTGAGGACTTGGTCCGGTGAACGGTGGCTCGCCTCCCAGCATCTCGTACGCGACGCAGGCAAGACTATAGGTGTCGCTCCGTCCGTCGATTTTCTGGTCCCCCGCAGCCTGTTCGGGGCTCATGTAGGTGGGGGTCCCAACGGCGAGTCCCGTCTCGGTGAGTTGCCCACTACCCGACGCATCGATTGCCCGTGCGATCCCGAAATCCGCGACCAGGGGATGACTCGTGGTGAGGAGGATATTCCCGGGCTTGATGTCGCGATGGATGACCCCGGAGGCATGCGCGTGGCTCAGGGCTTCCGCCACCCCACGAATAATCTCGATCGTGTCTTCCACGGGGAGTTGTCGCTCACGGTTCAGTCGATCCCGCAGCGATTCGCCTTCGACATAAGGCATCACGTAGTAGACCAGACCGTCGGTCTCTCCGGAGTCGTGCAGACTGAGGATGTTGGGATGGGTGAGACCCGCCGCGATTTCAATTTCTCGCAGAAACCGCGTCGAGCCGACGGCCTGCCCGATGTCCGGACTCAAGAGCTTGAGGGCAACCCGTCGTTTATGCCTGAGATCCTCGGCGAGGTAGACGACCGCCATCCCCCCACGGCCAAGCTCGCGTTCGATCCTGTAGCGACCGTTGAGGGCAGTGTTCAGGCGGTCAATCATTTCGGCCACGAGGCGCCTGCCTGACTACAGGAGTTGCAGCCCGGGACTCTTCAGGAGCTGGTCTCTGAACTCCGAATCCCGTCCGTAATCCCGCAGGGCCGACTCCAGCACCGGCCAACGCACGATGCCGCGTCCGAAATCTGTTGCCCCACCCTGGTCGAGTCCCCGACCGGAATGGCACATGAGGTTGTGAGCGGTCGTTCCGGGGTTGGGACCGAGGTCGATGCCGTCCTGCTTGGACACGCCGAGCAGGCACGCCGCGAGTCCCGCCGCGACGGCCGCCGCCTGGGCGGTGCCGGCCATCCTGACATAGCGTGGGTCTTCGAACTCATCCGGTACGAGGAAGGACGAGCGCGGCGCGGTGACCGGTACGCCTGGCATGACGATGTCCGGCTTGTTGGTCCGAATCAGCTGAAGATCGGGGTTGTATTCCTGGCGGACGACGCCACCGGGCCTCAGTCCGCTCGACCGGTAGTACGGCCCTCGACTGGAATTGATCCACGCACCGTAGAAACCCGAGGCAGCGCCAACGGTGAGGATGCTCGGGAGGCCACCAGGACGCGTGATGGTCCCACCAGACGGACCCTCGTCACCCGCCGCAACGATACAGAGGGCTCCGCGCCGAGAGGCTTGCTCGAACGCCTCCTCCAGGAGGCACATCGAATCCGGCCACACCCAAGGTGGGTCTCCGATGTGCGGCCGAGGGCTGTGGCCAAACCCGTAGCAGATGATGTCTGCTCCTCCGGCGAGGGCGAGGTCGATGCCCTTGATCACGTTCCCTTCTGGCCCCCGATCGTCCTGGGTGATCTTGACGATGATGAGCTTCGAGGCGGGAGCGAGCCCCTGATAGGCCCCTTCGCTCGCCGCCCCCGTCCCGGCAATGATGCCGGCCAGATGCGTACCGAGGCCATGGTGGTCGGCGAGGTCGAGGTGGGTACAGCAGGAGGCGCTGGCTTCGCGGTCCACACGCCCGACCAAGTCGGGGTGATCGAGGTCGACTCCCGAGCACAGGACGGCGACCCGCACGCCTTCACCTCGCCGGGGCCAGTCGCCCAACTCGAGTTGTTCGCGAACGTGCTTCACGCGGATGCGTCCGTCGGGTTGAGGGTCAGCACGTCTTGAATGATTCCTCCAGCTCCAGCATCTCGACACCTGGCAAGAGAGAGAACTCCCCGAGTTCTGACTTGGGGAGCCATGCTGACAACGCATCGACGATCTCGAATGTGTGCCGGAGACTCCCGCCCGCCTTCTGGATCGCGCTGATCAAGTCCGGCATCGACTCTCGAGCACACCGTACGAGTATTGGCACCAGGGTGGATGGATCGGGGGTGCGATTGCAGATACCCGCGAGCTGCGTGTCCAGTCGCTCGGGGAGTGGAACGGACAACTGTGTCACGGTGACCCCTCCATGACGGAGCCGATTTTCGTGGGGACTTTCGAAGGTACGGCGGGGTGACTCAGCGGCGCAAGCGAGCGCGGGAGCTCGTGTGTCAGAGCCCCCGGTCACGCGTCACCCGGACGATGCGTATCCGTGTCGAAGGCTCTGTCCGTCCTGCCGTGGTTGGTCTTCTCATCTTCGCGCTCGGCTGCGGGGATGTGACCGGCCCACCGGGTTCCGTCGATCTCTCGGAGTCCTGGATCACCGCAACGCCGGCCGGCGTTGGATTGGAACAGGCAGGCCTCGATGCCGCCGTCACCGCTGCCGGAGCGATCCCACAATTCAGGAGCTTGCTGGTCGCCAAGGATGGTCGACTCGTTCTTGAGCGGTACTTCGGGGGAACCAGCTCATCCACCTTGTTCGACGTTCGATCGGTGACCAAGAGCGTTGTATCCCTCCTCACGGGCATCGCCATCGAGCGGGGAGACCTCCCGGGGCTCGACACACCTATCGGACCGTATCTGACCGAAGACTTCGACCTCGACGACATCGACCGCACCATCACGATCCGTCACCTGTTGTCCATGACTTCTGGTATTGATTGGGATGAGACATCGGGTCCCAGCTACGGTCAGTGGATCAGCTGTCAGTGTGATCATGTGCAGTATCTCTTCGACCGCCCACACCGGGCGACACCGGGAGAAACTTTTACCTACAACTCCGCCGCGGTCCACGTCCTGGGTGTCGTCCTCGAGGAGGCTACTGGCCGGTCACTGCCGGATTACGCCGCTCAACATCTTTTCCGTCCGCTCGGCATTGAGCGTGTCGCGTGGGAGTCTGTTGGCGGAGGGCGTGTGAACGGCGGGTCCGGAATTGATTTGCGCGGACGTGATCTTCTGAGACTCGGTCAGCTGGTGCTGCAGCGAGGATTCTCGGGCTCCAAGCGAATCGTCTCCACCGGATGGGTGGACCAGTCCACGGTGCCCGCCTTTTCGTGGCACAACCAGTCGCCGCTGCGGGCTCTGACCTACGGGTACCTGTGGTGGGTGGTGGACGCCGAGCCCAGGGCCTCCTTTGCCTGGGGGTACGGTGGGCAGTTTGTCTACGTCGTGCCGAGTCTCGATCTCGTCGTTGTCGCGACCACAGAATCGAGAGGACTCGACAGTGGAGAAGCTTCGGCGCTTGGATCGGCAGGCCTGGATATCATTGATTCCTACATCGTGGCAGCGGCCATTCCTGGCCGCTGGAATGTGGCTCGGGAATGAAATCACACACCCGGGCGGCAGTTCCTTGCGATTGGAGGGTGTCTCGGATGCATAGCGGAATGCATCGCCTGAGGTCGATGCTCCCGGTCCTCTGGATCCTCGCGTCATGTGGGTCGACCAGCGGACCAGCCGAGGGAGCCTTGTTCGAG
>QKDC01000090.1 GCA_003246755.1 Gemmatimonadota bacterium
GGAAGGGTGCCGCCACCCTCCACTTTTTGGTCTGGATCGTCCCGCATCTGCGCAGACAGAGGGAGAGACATCACCGCAAGGGCGGCGACTGTAAGCATGATACGCATTTGACCGACCTCCTGAATGGGATTCCTCGTTGCGACGTTTCCGCCGCGGCAGCTATTTTACCTGCATTCGCCGTTTTGGGTTAGGACCACGCGTGCAGGAGATTTCATGTTCGAGACGTTACGGATGGTGTTCGCTGGGATCGGAGCTTCGGCCATCATCTGCGCCCTCTTGTTCGTTACCATCCTGATCGGGATCCTGGTCAACGCCATGATCGTCCTCATGGCCGGACCCATCGTCGACCGATTCGTCAGCGACGAGACGGGCACCGCGTCCTAGCACTTCATTTCCCCGTCCGAAGGCAGCATGACCCGCACCGGTCCTGCAGAATCTTAATGACGACGTGGACAGTAGGAAATCTCGAGGCCGATCTGATCGGCCCCGGTCGTGAATGAGGAGAGCCATGCTCACACCTGGTCAGGCGGCCCCCGACTTCGCCCTAGGAGCGGATGACGGCACGACAGTGCGTCTCAGCGACCTCAAGGGCAAGAAAGTCATCCTGTACTTCTATCCCAAGGACGATACCCCAGGCTGCACCATTCAAGCCTGTGAATTCCGCGATTCCTGGGATGATGTCAAGCGGGCGGGTGGAATAGTCCTCGGCGTTTCGCCCGATGGAGAGAAATCGCACGAGAAGTTCAAAGCCAAGTTCGACCTGCCCTTTCCCTTGCTTGCCGATACGGACCATGGTGTCTCAGAATCGTACGGTGTCTGGGGGGAGAAGAGCATGTACGGCCGGAAGTATCTCGGCATCCACCGCACGACCTTCCTGATCGACACTCAGGGCCGGATCGGAAGGGTTTTTGAGAAAGTGAAACCCAAGGGCCACGCAGCCGAAGTGTTGGCAGCGCTCAAGGAGATTGCATGAGACAAGGTACGTTCAATGGGTGCCGCTCTCGCCTCCCAGGGTGGGCCGCCCTCGCCATAGGGGTACTCGTCCTCGGATGCGCTCCGAGTGGCACGCCCGGGACCGAGGTAGGGGCGAGCGCCCTTGCTTTGGAGGAGGGGGAGACTCATCTCGCGAATCTCAGGCAGTTGACCTTCGGGGGGAACAACGCCGAGGCCTATTTCTCGCGGTCCGGGGCCCAGCTGATCTTCCAACGACAGGAAAAGGTCGGGGAGGGGTGCGACCAGCAGTACATCATGAATATCGATGGAACGGGGATGCGGCGGGTATCGAACGGCGACGGTCGGACCACCTGCGGTTACTTCTATGACGACGACCAGCGCATTCTCTACAGTTCGACGTTCGAACACGATGTTGCCTGTCCGGTTCCACCCGATCAATCCAGAGGGTATGTGTGGCCACTCGGCCACCTCGAGATCTATACCGCCCGCGCAGATGGGACCGATCTGCAACGCTTGACCGAAAACGGTGCCTATAATGCCGAGGCCACTGTTTCACCCAACGGACAGCGGATCATCTTCACGAGTACCATGGACGGGGACATCGAGTTGTACACCATGAATATCGATGGGTCGGATCTCGTCCGGGTTACTCATCGCGTGGGGTACGACGGGGGTGCGTTCTTTTCGCCCGACGGGAGTCGCATCGTGTGGCGTGCAGCCTACCCAGAATCGGCTGCCGATTCCGCCGATTATCTCCAGCTCTTGGAGGCCAGACTCGTGCGCCCGGCTCGGGTGGAGGTTTGGGTTGCCAACGCCGATGGGAGTGACCCTCGGCAGGTCACCTCGTTGGGTGGTGCCAACTTTGCACCTTTCTTTCACCCCGACGGGCAACGCATTCTCTTCTCTTCGAACTTCGACAATCCCCGGAGCGGAGCGTTCGACCTCTACCTCATTAACGTGGATGGGACGGGCCTGGAGCGTGTGACCACCTATCCGGGTTTCGACAGTTTCGCAATGTTCAGTCCCGACGGAACCAAGTTGGTGTGGGCCTCGAACAGATATCAGGCAAACGAGGGCGAGACCAACATCTTCATTGCCGACTGGATCGAGTAACATGGCTGAGATTTCCAAGACACGCTCTTTCGCCCATTGGCTCTGGGACTGGACCAAGTCGATTGCCTTTGCATTGGTGGTTTGGCTTTTCCTTCGCACTTTCCTGATCGAGGCTTTTCGGATTCCCTCCGGAAGCATGGAAGACACCCTCCTGGTTGGTGACTTCCTTTTCGTGAACAAGCTCCTCTATGGAGCTGAAGTCCCGGTGATTGGGAAGCGCCTGCCTGCGGTCCGGGAGCCGGTCCGAGGGGACGTCCTGGTGTTCGATTCCGTGGAGGAGCCGGGACTCAAGGTGGTCAAGCGACTCGTTGGAGTCCCTGGCGACACGCTCTCGATGGAGGGTGGGCAACTGTATCGCAATTCCAAGGCCGTCGACGAGCCGTGGGCTCGGCACAGCAACCCTGGAGCCTATGCCGACGCCTATTACCGGGCCAAGATGCGGAACTGGCAGGTGGAGTATCTCCTTGGCGACTCGTCCACCTACGCACCCGACCTCCAGGATTGGGGGCCGATCGTCGTGCCGCCCGGCAAGTATTTCATGATGGGAGACAATCGGGACGACTCGTATGACGGTCGTTACTGGGGCTTCCTTCCCCGGGAGAATGTGCGAGGTCGTCCACTGGTTGTGTATTTCAGCTTTGACGCCAACAGTTGGAAGCCACTTCCCTTCTTTACGGCCATTCGATGGGGGCGGTTCTTTACGATCCCCAGATGAACGGGTTCCCGGCGACGCGTTGCCGTGTCCCTCGCCGGTTCGTAGATTGCCCTCTGGAGCTGGAGGGCTCCCTTTTACGATGCCGATTCGTCGATTCGTTCTTCTGAGTGTTGTGTTTTTCGTCGGCGCGTGCGCCGGGGGGATGCGGACTACGCCCGTCACCCCAGCCGAGCTGGAGGAACTCGCGCGCGAGGTAGAGCGCTTCCCGCACGATGCGGACGTCATGACGCGAGTCGGCATCCGGTACTACCAGGCGGATGAATTCACCCGAGCCCGGGATGTTCTCACGGTTGCCCTCGGTCTGCGCCCCTCCTTTACCACCGCGGTTTACCTCGGGCTCGCGTTCGAGGGTCGAGGTCAGTTCGAGGAGGCTGAGACCAGTTACCGAATGGCCGGGACCCTGTCTCTCTCGAACGAGCAACGTCAGGAATTGGATCGTCGGTTGGCGGGACTGACTCGATCTCGACTCGTGGCGGAGGCGCGATCGGCCATCGCCCGCGAGCAGGAACTGACCACTGCACCGCCCACGCCCAACACAGTCGCTGTCCTCCCCTGGTCCTACGTCGGCGCGAATCGTCGCAACCAATCGCTCGGTACCGGCGTCGCTCACCTCATCATGACGGATCTGGGTAAACTCTCCCAGCTCACCTTGATCGAACGGGAACGCGTTTCCGCCATTCTTTCCGAGTTGGATCTCGCCAGTCAGGGAGCCATCAACCCGTCCACCGCCGCCCGGTCTGGGCGTCTGATGCGAGCCGAATGGGTGGTGGCGGGAATCGTCCGGGAGACGGAAAACGAGGTGCGCCTGGAAGCGACTATCCATGACACGCGGGACGGAGCCGTCCTGGCCCGGACCTCGGGGGCAAAGGCGATTGGCGAGCTCTTCGACGTGGAGAAGCAAGTGGTCATCGACCTGCTCGACCAACTCGGCCTGAAGATTCCACCAGGCGAGCGACAGGCCCTGACGGAACGCTCCACGACGGATCTGCAGGCTTTCCTGGCCTTCAGCGATGGTTTGGCTGCGCAAGACCGCGGAGACTGGGGTACGGCCGGGGGCCTGTTTGCCCTCGCGGCGGGGAGGGATCCCGCCTTTGGTGCGGCCCGACGTTTCGGCGAGGTCAACTCGCTGCTCCTCACCTCGTCACGAGGGTCTGCCGACGCCTTGGTTCGCCTTGCCAATCCAGCCTCGCAGGCGAGTTCCGATGCCCGTTCCCTCTCGCTTTTGACGGCGTTGCAGGTCATCGCCCCGAGTACTGGAGGGGACCTCGACCTGCGTACGCGCACCCCGGTCGACAATCCCAGACTCCCCGAGGCCCTCGGTCAAGACAACCCCAGCCGAATCGCGATCATAGGCGACATCATTATCGTTATCACGCGTCCATGAGTCGTGGGCTATGGGGCTGGGCATTAGCCCTTATCACCATCGGAACACCTCTTCACGCGCAGTTTCTGAGAGCTGGGGCCGTGACGACCGGCTTCGAGGCACAGCAATTCCGTTTTGGTCCCGTATTCGGTGTCCGTTCGCTGCGGCAGTGGGCGATTCCAATGGCTGCAGTGGTACCCGTTGGTCGAGTTTCGATCGACATCGGTTCGTACTACGCGGAAACGACGCTGGAGCGACCTGACGGTTCATCGCTGACGGTCAAGGGGTTTACCGACACGCAAGTTCGTGGTGCGTACGTACTTGGCAATGATGCCGTTGTCCTCACCCTCTTGGCGAATCTTCCGACCGGTGCGGCGTCCCTCACCGCCCCGGAGTATGCCGTGCTGGCCGCCGCATCCTCCAGCTTTCTCTCGTTTCCCGTGAATGCCTACGGGAGTGGAGCCTCTCTCACGGGTGGCGTGGCGGGCGCCCTTCCTGCCGGGGCGTGGAACCTCGGAATGGCGGGGAGCCTGCGGTTCTCGGATGACTTCACCCCTTTCCGCGACGTCGATGGTGGATTTCGATATCGGGCGGGCATCGAAGCCCGGGCGCGTCTTGGTGCCGACCGCCTCATCGGATCGTCTCGATTCTCCGTCGGGCTGACCTTCAGCACCTTCAGTGACGACGAGTTCTCCAGCGGGGCGGGTGCGACGGGAGTCTACCGACCCGGTAACCGTCTGATCGGGGAAATGAGTTGGGCAGGGGCGATCGGGCCAGTATCGGTCGTTGGGTACCTTTGGGATTTTCTGCGGTTGCCCGGAGACTCGGCTGGGTCGGCGGCAAGAAATCGGGAAAATGTCTTCGCGGCTGGAACCATGGCACACGTCCCGGTGCGGAGGACGATCTCATGGACACCGTCTGCCGAATTCCGCTGGTCCAAACCGGAAGAGGGAAACGGATTTCTGTTCGAGTTCACCTCCGCCTTCCGATTCAAAGCGACCCCAAGGCTCTCCATCGTGCCAGCCCTGAGTTTCAACCTGGGGCGATTGAAGGAACCCGACCCAGGGGCAGGCCACCAGATCCGCGGGATTGGGGCTTCGGTGTTTCTTCGTGAATCCTTCTAGTTGACGCCAATCCTCACAAGCAGTTACGTTGCGGCCGATTTTTCTCAGGTCGCCGACCCGGAGGTACGGACATGACCGACCTCGCCGGAACTCAGATATCGAACCTATTGGAAGCCCTCCCTGGGATCGCCAAGGTCTTGCGCAGCCCTGTGGCCGATGCCTTTGTCGGCTTGATTCAGGCTGCCTCCGGGGAGGGGGATTTCGATCCCGCAGACGCCGACGAGATCATGCAGTACGCCGTGCGGCGTAACCTGATTGCCTCCGAGGAGGCTGAGAGGGTGATGGAGGAGGCGAGGGCGTCAACGGGCGCCAAGCGCAGGAACGTGGCCTCCAAATCTGTGGGCAAGTCCAAGACGACACCCCCGAAACCTCCGAAGGTGGTCGCCGCGACCCAGGCCCAAAAGACCGCCAAGAAGGCGGTTGGGAAGCCTGTCAAGACGCCCAAAAAGAAGGCGGCCAAGAAGTCCGCGCGGAAAGTCGTGAAGAAGGTCGTGAAGAAGGTCGTGAAGAAGGCCGTGAAGAAGGTCCCGAAACGGCCCGCTGCCAAACGCGCCAAAGCGGTCAAGTCTCCGACACGGCGTCCTCACAAGAAGAAGTAGGGTCATTGGCGTTCCCCCCCCTCGGTGGTGGTAACCCATCGAGGAGGGGACCATCGATGAGCGTGACCGATACTACGCGCCCAGGTGGTTCCCTCCGTGTAGTCAGACGAAGCATCTGCCGCCCTCGGATCCACTGCCACGATTCCTGCCCGTGATCGCGTCGAGGGCTCGTGGCGCCGTAGCGCCTTTCGAGTGCTTCGCGCCAGTCACGCAATCCCGCGTCGCCGATCCTGCCATGCACGATGAGAATGGCAACCGCTCCGTCCACGAGAGACCCCCTGACCGTCAGCGAGTCTCGTCTCTGATCAACGAGGAAGCCCAGGCACTCCAGGATTCTCGGATCGGTGCTACCGCTGCACCGCCATTCACCCTCGAGGTGCTGCAGACGGGCCTCAATCTCGGCCCGGAGGATACCGGGCCTGAGACCGAGGAATTCGATGTGTTCTGGAAGCCCCTGCGCGAACAGCGGGGTGAGTGCCGCGGCTTGCGCGGCGAGAAGAGCGAGCGCCGCCAGGAACCGCCGCCTGGTTGTCAGACCTTGCGAACGTTGGAGGCTTGCAGACCCTTTGGCCCTTCGACGACTTCGAAGTCTACCGTGTCACCCTCGCGAAGTGATCGGAATCCATCCGCCTGAATGGCCGTGTGGTGCACGAAGACGTCCTTACCACCCTCCTGGGCAATGAACCCAAAACCCTTCGCATCATTGAACCACTTCACGGTTCCCTGCGCCATCGCTGCTACCTCTCGTTGTCGGGGGAGTCTGTGACTCCGGTGAATCGGCCCAGTCGCTTGGTGACCGGGAAAAAAAGACCGTCCGATCACACCTGCGTGATCGAGCGGTCGGCTATTCACCACGTCGTATCCGGTACTGCGAAACCATTGAGCCAAAGTCCACCGCGTTTCCCGATTTGTCAATACGAGGGCGTTGGCGTCTCCCAATGGCCCCTTCCGTGCCCGATTCCAGAATGTGAGACCCGCGCTTACCTTCTGCCATGGCCACCTCAGAGGACAATTCCGTCATCTCCTTCGCCGATCGCGCGGCTGCGCTCAGTCACTTCGTACTGCGGGCGGGTGAGGCCCCCCGCATTCTCGCTTTCGACGATGTAGCCGGCTGTCCGGTGGATACCGCACTGGCGGCGCTCGAGTGGACCGGTGCGGTTGGTTTGCTTGCAGATGACGACAATATCCACGCTGCCCGACTGACCTCAGAGACCGCAGCCGCCTTGGTGGAGCGGGTCGGGAGTGACGGGCAACGACGCTACGTCTATCTCGGACCGCGTCTCGATGCCCCGATGATGGACATTTTCGAGGGGAAGGTGCTGTTCGAGGAGCCAGGGGTGAAAGCCGTCGAGTTCGCACAGCGTGGGCATGCCCTCGGCCACTTCTTTCGAGCCACCGGAGGTGAAGGGGCCCTCCTCGCGATGCTCGGGCGGCGAGCGCCGGAAGTGCGGCACCTGCGGCGCTGGTTCGGGCCAATTGTGCGCCAACTCGACGGGCCGAGCCAACTCGTCGGAGGGTGGTTCGCGGTAGCGGCTGGTGGGGCGTTGTTCGTCTCCAACGCCCCCGAGGAGCACGAATACAGGTACATCGAGGTGGCCCTCGAGCCGTAACCGTTGAGACTGAAATGTTGATCAACATTTCCACACACTGTGTCCAGACCCTCGCAAACCCTGTCCCCACCAAGCATTTCATGTCCACATTCTTCGCAGGTCGAGGGCACGTAACCCGAAGAAAATCAGGCGCTTGCGCGATTTTGGACGGCCCCTATCTTGGTGTCACGGCAACGATCGATGCAGAACTCATCAGGGGCTGTGTTGTTTGTTGCGGCTTGGGCGGATCGACGGGGGAGGGGGAGCGATGCCTTGTGTGTCGAGACCTCAGTGATCCCGGTGGCCAACCGGCCCGAGCAGTTGGAGCCAGTCGCGCGCTCCAGCCTCCCCGATCTGGCGCCTCGGGGTGCAGTGCAGAAGATCGGTCCGCGACCAGATCGGAACTGCAGCGCTCGCACGGATGAACCAGGTGGGAATGATCATCCGGCTTGGGAATCAACATCGGGGCCTCGAGTCGCCCTACCGCGTGGTGAACAACCGACGGTGGCGACAGAGAGAAGAACGGCAGCCTTTGAGCTACGACTCCGGTGATTCCGTGTGTAGGACGGCCGTGCCAGCCTCGTGCTGTGACGGCCGTCCTTTTTTTGTGCCATGAGCCTGCCTGAGGTCCTCATCGTTTCAACCGATGCGGACAACGCAGCAGAGATAGTACGAGTGCTGCACCAGGCAGGGATTCCCACGCTCATATGTCGGGACCCGACCCGAGTGCGGGAGGCGCTTGCCCAGCGACGCGGGGGAATGCTGCTCCTCGACCTCGAACTACCCGGCCTCGACCGAGCCTCGCTCGCCAAGGCGTTCGTGCCTCAGGGATCGGGGGTCGAACCATTGTCCTTGAGAGACCTCGAGCGCCGCCACATTTACTCGGTGTTGCGCTACACTCATGGCAACAAACGTCGCGCGGCGCAAATCCTTGGGATTGCCCGATCGACACTGATTCAGAAGGTCCGCCGCTTCGAACTTGACGACGCCGGGTCTTCGACTGCATGAGGTCGGTGCTCATGGACTCCGGTCGACTCGTAAGCGTCCTAAGCGTGACGCGACCAATCCCCGTTTCACTGAACCCCGTTGGAGGGTAATCCGTCCGTTCGCTACACCCATGGTGGTACCATTGGGTCCAAAAACCACGCGCGGAATCGAACTCACTAACTGAACCCCAACTCCTCCTGGCCCTGCCTTTACCCATGCAAGAATTGAATCCACCCCCTGGAATTCCCAAATCCGAATCGAATCCGTGGCAACTCGGAGCAGCACACGGCCTCCACTCCGGAGGGCTGTCAGTCGAGCCCTCCCGTAGGCATCCATGATCTCCGACGTCTGGTGTTCCACGACGAGACGGTCTCGCACATGACCTGCCCGGGGTAACACGAGGCCGAGGACACCGCAGACGAGGCCCAAGACTACGATGAGTTCCACCAAGGTCATCCCTCGCATGTGTCACGGTATGTGGGAACCGCGTGTGGTGCGGGATCCAAAAAGCGGATGGGGATATCAGAAGCCTCACCCTGACCACCACCGACGTTGGACCCCTCGTGAATTATCATTCGACATGGACCTTCAGGTTACCTCAACCCAGCCCGGGGCTCTGGACCCGCTCGACGGCCTGCGAGCCTACCAGGCACTCGAACCCTGGAGTCTCCGTGACCTGGCCGCCTTGGCGGGAACCCTCCTCGAGGCCTCCGCGGTTGTTCCGCTCAGTGCTACGGCTCGGACTCGACCGTCCGAGCGGACCATTCGATTCTATGTCACCCGTGGTCTGGTTGATTCCCCCGATGGGCGAGGCACGGCAGCGATCTATCGATACCGGCACCTGGTGCAGGTTCTCGCGATCAAGCTTCGGCAGATGGAAGGTGCTTCACTGGAACAAGTGGGAGAGGCATTCGCTGGCCACGATCCTGGGGATCTCGAAGATTGGGTGGCACGAGCTCTCGGACCGGGTATCCCGGCGCCGGCTGAACTTGGACCTCTTGGAATGGGTACGACCCGCGGGCGCATCCACCGCGCGCTCGGCAGTGATGACGAGCCACCGGCCGAACCCGGGGCAACCCAATCTCTGAAGAGCACGCTGGTCCGTCGTTTTGCCATTGCACCGGGGGCGGAGCTCGCGCTCGATGTCCACCACCCGCTCTTCAAGCACACGGCCTCGGATGATTCGGTTGCCCGGGCCATCGCAACCGCCCTCGACACGCTAGCCAAAGAGCTGGCAGAGGAGTGAGATCCATGACCTTTCTCGTGCTGATCGTTTTCGTCATCATCGCGCTCTGGGCTATTGGCGCCTACAACGGGCTCATTGCGCTGAAGAATCAGGTCGTGAACGCCTGGAAGCAGATCGATGTACAGCTCAAGCGTCGTCACGACCTCATCCCCAACTTGGTCAACACCGTCAAGGGCGCCATGGCCCACGAGCGAGAGACTCTCGAAGCCGTAATCTCCGCCAGAAACAGAGCTGTGAGTGCGAAGGGGGTTGCAGAAACGGCGGCCGCAGAAGGTCAACTCACGCAGGCTCTTGGCCGGTTGTTTGCGCTTGCCGAGGCTTACCCCGATCTCAAGGCAACCGCCAATATCGGTGAACTTCAGGGGGAGTTGGCGAGCACGGAGAGCAAGGTGGCCTCTTCCCGCCAGCTCTACAACGAGGTGGCAACCCGGTACAACACCAGACAAGCTCAGTTTCCCACGAACCTGATTGCCGGAGTGGCCGGAGCAACCCCAGCCGACCTCTGGATGATTGAAGATGCGGGGGAACGTGCCGTGCCGACGGTCGACCTGTCTTGATGCGTGTGGTCGCCCGGTTCGCCGAAAGCCGGGAGTTAGGGGTGGGCGTTTATCGCCCTGTGAATCTCCCCGATGATCGTCGCCGGGTCGAAGGGTAGGGGAATGACGAGGTCGGCCCCGGCCGCCTTGGTTGCGGTATCGATGGCGGCACCCAAGGCGATCACTGCGTAGCTCCGACTGGGGTCGGGGACGAATCCTCCGAGGGGGGCGTCGGGATCATTCCCCGCCGTCACGATGGCCGCAGTCACGCCAACCCGCTGCACGTGTCCTTGGATGTCCAGCGCAGAGGGACATCTTTCCACCTCGAATCCCTCCTGCCGAAGAAGGCGGTCGAGGATTCGTGCCATGCGCTGGTCCGGGACGTGGAGGATGACCCTCCCCCGGTAGCTGGGCCGCTCATTCTGTGGACGGTTCTCGAGGGTTGTGATTCGAGTATTGCTCAGGTACTCGACGGACTGAGACGTGGGAAGCTCGACGGCTGTTCGTACCGTGGTGCGGACCCGAAGGAGGGCCTCCTTGGCGGTGCGCAAGCCGACCCGGACCTCCTCGGGAATCCCCTCGGCCTCGAGAGCCATCTCGACCTCCACCAGTGCCGCCATGAGAGGGTTGTTGATCTCATGGTGCAGTCGGACCGACATCTCGCCGATCGCCGCGAGACGCTCGACCTCGACCAGGTCATCCTCAGCCGCGATGAGAGCCCCTTGCAGAGCTCTCGATCGTCGAACCCGCTCCAGGACTCGGGGAAGGAGTTCGGCAAGCGTGTGGTCCTTGGTGAGGTAGTCATCGGCCCCCTGTCGCAGGGCGGTGGCCGCGAGTACTTCGCTCCCATGGGCCGTAACCATGATGACACTCGGTGGGTGTGGCCGATTGAGGAGACGAGGGAGAAGATCAATTCCCTTGGTATCCGGGAGCTGCTGATCGAGAAGGATGATTTCGACGGTATCCGCTGCGGCGACGGCATCTTCGCCCGTCCAGACGTGACGTGTCGACTGGTAGCCCTCGAGTTCGAGGAGGTGCATCATCAACCGCGCCATTGAGGAGTCGTCCTCTACCACGAGGACCGACACGGTTGCGCGATCACTCACGTGAGGCGTGCCTTCCGACCGGCGACTGGCCAACGAGACGTACGAGTGCAGTGTGGACTGCAGGGTCGATGACCGATCCGATCAAGTCGCGCATTCTCACCACTGCCTGTGTCGCGCTCATGATCGTCTGATACGGACGTGGGGTCGTGAGTGCGTCGAAGGTCTCCACCGCACCGATGATGCGAGCGCCGATGGGAATGGAGGTTCCTGCAAGACCATCAGGGTATCCACGGCCGTCCCAGCGTTCGTGATGGTGGCGTACGTACCCGAGGACCTCACCGAGATGCGATAGAGGGGCGAGAATGTCGGCCCCGATTCCGGGGTGGGTCTTGATGTGTTCGAACTCTTCGTTGGTGAGCGGTCCTTGCTTCCGGAGCACCGCCTCGGACACACCAATCTTTCCCAGGTCGTGTAGTCGCCCCGCGGTGCGGACTGCCTCGACCGTCGTCGGCCCGAGCGACATCTCCTCGGCGATCCGGGCGGCTAGGTCGGAGACGCGTGTCGAATGGCCCCGCAGGTGCGGGTCTTTGGCCTCGAGGGCGTTGACCAGTGCCTCGAGCGCCGCCACCGAAAGACGTCGTAAGTTCTCGCGTTCGGTTTGGAGGTCGTCGGTTCGGGCGGTGACCTCTTCGCTGAGCCAGGCATTGATCTGGTGGCTCTCGAGCAAGGCATCCCGGCGTCGGAGCCGACCATGGACGGCCAGGCAAAGCGCCTCGAGGTCCACCGGCTTCGACAGGCATTCGATCACACCCCGGAAGGCAACCTCGTCCTCCGGGGGTTCGCCGGAGACCAGGAGCAGCGCGCCGCCACCGGGCTCACGCTCGAGGAGGATCCTCAAGAGATGCGAGAGGTCGAGGTCAGGGGTGGAGTCATCCACGACGAGGCACCCGACTCCTTCTGTGGTCAACAAGGCCGAGGCCTGGGAAACAGTGCCGGCCGTCACCACCTCGACCTTGTCCTCTCGAATGGCGTGGGCGAGGGTCGTGCGTACTGCGTCATTGTCTGCCACGACGAGCACTGCTGCGGGGGCGCGGTCGATTCCCCGCAAGGGGAGGGGCGTGGTCACGGGGTCACCCCACGAACTCCACCTGGCAAGTGGGTACCAGGCCTGCCTTCGCCGCCCGGTCGAGAAGGGTGTGAACCGCCTGACGCCCAACGGGTCCGTAATCGACGGTCCAGGCATTGACATACATGCCGACGAACGTATCGGCTCGGGCCTCGCTGAGTCCGCGGTTGTATTGCTTGGCATGGGCGAGGGCGGGTGCCCGGTGTGAGAGAGCGTACTCGACACTGGCCTTGAGGTCGGACGCCACCTGTCGGATGACCTCGTTCCCCAGATCCCGACGTACCACATTGCCGCCGAGAGGAAGGGGCAGTCCGGTATCGCGTTTCCACCACTCCCCGAGATCCTCCCAGAGATGGAGCCCCTCGTCGGCATAGGTGAGTTGTCCCTCGTGGATCAGCAACCCAACGTCAACGTCACCACGCAAGACCGCCGCGTCGATGGTGTCGAACGGGAGAAAGACCACGTCGAGGTCGTGCTGATAGAGCTGGAGCGCCAGACAGGCCGTCGTGAGTGGACCGGGGACCGCGACCCGTTTGCCCCGGAGACCCTCGCGCGGGTTGACCGGGCATGCTTCACGAGAGACAAGTCGTGGCCCGTAGCCGTCGCCCATGGATGAGCCGCTCGCCAGGAGCACATACGTATCGGTCAAATGAGCGTAGGCATGAATCGAAACCGCGGACACCTCCAGCTCTCCACGCATGGCGCGTTGGTTGAGCGTCTCGATATCGCTTAGCTCGTGTATGTAGGTGTATGGAGTCTCCACCAATCCCTCCGCGAGCGCGTAGAACATGAACGCATCGTCGGAGTCCGGGCTATGGGAGACCTGAATGATCCGTGTCATGAGCCTTCCGAGGTGGTACGTGACGCTTCCGCGCTGCGTCGGAAATCCTCCAGACTGGGCCGGTGATCTTCGTATTCCACTCGAGGCGATGCGTCCGCGCGTGACCATGCACTGAGGAAGTCATCCCGCGCCTCGCGCAGCAAGGCACTGTCCCCTATGACTTCAGCCACCGTCCCTCGGATCAGGAACCCGAAGAGGTGGTCCGGGGCCGTCGTCAGGATCGTATCCGCCAGCGAGAGAGCGGCATCGTAGCGTCCGATTTGGGTTGCGAGAATCGCCATGTGGTAACGGGCATCCGCGTCCAACGAATCGAGCTGAGCGTAGGCGAACATGGCGTGGTCGGTAAAACTGAGAACGGTAGCGGTGTCACCTTGCTCCGCCGCGACCATCACGCGATCGAAGAGGCGATCGAATCGCTGTCTGGGACTCAGAGCGCTGATATCAGGGGCCGGTCCGGTGGGTCCCTGCACCGCACTCGCCATATCAGGGAGAGCGGGTTCGGGGCCGCGTATCGCGCGAAAGGTGAGCGCCAACGAAACGACCACGACAACGCTCGCCACAATCCAGACAGTCTGGTCGCGTCTGGCCCCGGGAGCTTGCGCCTGGGCGCCGCATAGGTGACAGAATCCTGCCCCTGGGGTCAGGGTGGCCTGGCAACGTGGGCATGGAGGGAGAGTATGAGTCATTGTTGGGGGCAAGATAAGACCCATCGGACCGACTGTCAGGGCCACCGCTGGCGCCGAGCGCGGAGACCCACTACTCTGTACGAGGCTCATCTTGAACCCATGGAAAAGACTCAAACCCCCGTACCCGACACTCCGGTTGGCCGCCATATGGGTGATCTGTCCCGTGGCGGAATAGACTGGAAGGTGCTGCTCGAGACTCGACCCCGCGGCGAGCTCGTCAGCGGCCGCATTCATTTCGTCTCGGATCAGAGCGTCCGGAGCACATCCTGGATCTTTCTCGAATGGAGCGATCAGGAGACTGCAAACCGCTTCAACGAGTTCAGCCCCCACGAACTCTGGAAGATCCTCGAAAGCCTGTCCTGACCTCTCCCCCTTCCCAGTGGCCGGCCAGGGCTCGACCGGCATTCTGGCGTGTGGTGGTCATCACTGGGACTCTCGTGGGGATCCTCGTCTCCCCGGCGGTTCACGCCCAAGCAGCACCGGATACCGCGGCTCGGGGCTCCATGACGATTCGGAGCATCCGCTTCGAGCGTCAAAATGTGTTTACCAGCGCGGAAGCCACGAGCTTCCTGCCTCGGCTCGTCAACAAGCTCCACGTCCGGACCCGAGAAGGGGTGATCGCCCGCGAACTCCTCTTTCAGACCGGCGATCTCTACGATTCAGCCCGTGTGGCGGAGACCGAACGCAACCTCCGCCGCATGGGGATATTCAGTGAGGTAAGCGTCGATACCAGCCGTACCGATGAAGGGCTGCAGGTCGATGTCACCACTCGGGACGGCTGGAGCACTACCCCCCAATTCACCTTCCGGACGACCGGCAATCAGATCACCTACCGCCTGGCACTGGTGGAGGACAACCTCCTCGGGACCGCCTCACTCCTCGCCGCGAGCTATCGCAAGGATCCCGACCGATCCAGCGTACTGTTTGTCTTCTCGCAGCCCAGACTCTTTGCCGGCCGCATTGGGCTTTCCACCCAATACGAGAATCGATCCGACGGGTACATCGTCGGGGCCCAGCTCAATCAGCCGTTCCGCTCGCTGAATACACCGTCGGCCTGGGGTGTGGGCGTCCAGACGCGAGACGAGCGGATTCTCAGGTATTTCTCGGGCGAGAAGGTCGCCAGTGACACCGTTCAACGTCTGCTCGACCTGGTCGGAGTGAGCTATGGTTGGGCGGCCAGGGCCGACTCGCGGGGTTACGTCAGATTGGGAGTAGGCGGCCGGATTTGGAAAGATGATTTCATCCGGTCGGACGAGCCCGCTCCCATGGATCGAAAGACCTATGGAACGCTGTGGGGGAACCTCGAGTGGCGTCACGCACGGTTTGTCGTGACACGCGGTTTCCGGGCGAACCGAGAGGAGGACGTCGATCTGAGTACTACGGTCAGCACGAGCCTCACGGTCACCCCTGCAGGGTTTGGATACGACGAGAACGGTATCGTTCCCAGCGTCGTCGCACGGACCGGGACCTTCCTGGGGGCCAACTCCTTCGCCTATGTCGATGTCGCCGCCCACGGCAGATTCGCGTCGGCAGGACTCGACTCCGGGAGTGTGCAGACCGGGGCCACCCTTGTGGTGCTCCCCTCTCCTGGCCATGCCATGATCGCGCACGGGTGGATGGGTTGGCTCCACAATCCGCGGCCGGGTGGCGAATTCGACTTGGGGCTCGGCGTGGGCCCCAGGGGATATCGACTGCACTCCTACACCGGAGATCGAGGGCTGTTTGCCACCGCCGAGTATCGGTACATGGCGGCTGAGAATTTCCTCAACCTCGCGGATATGGGTATCGCCGGCTTCGTTGACTATGGGGGCGCTTGGTATGCTGGGGAACCCCGCAGGCTCGGATGGGATTTCGGTGTGGGTCTCCGCATCGGGACGAGTCGCTCGACCGACTTGCTGCTCAATCGATTCGACCTTGTCCGGAGGGTCGGGAACGAGCGGGAGCCGTCTGGATGGGTTATCGTGATTGGGAAGGGCCTCGTATTTTCTTCCCGGGGCATCTTGAATCAGTAGGGGTATCCCCCCTCCCGGCGTGTCGAGTGGGCAGATGAGCGATCATGATGAATTCCTGAAGGCCATCGCGGCCGGCGATCTCCCCAGAGTCGAAGCGATGCTGAGAGATCACTCGCTCGCAACGGCGGTAACGAGCGACGACTGGCCCGTCGTGATTTACGCGCTCCACAAGGGCCACCCAGGGATCGCACGCGCCATCGCCGCACGACTCCCTTCGATGACTCTCCACGAGGCGGCGGCCCTGGGCGACATGGACCGCGTGCGTAGTGCGGCCACGCTCCGACCCAGTGAACTCAACGCTCACGGCCCGGATGGGAGCACCCCTCTCGGACTGGCAGTCCGGTTTGGCCACTTGGAGGTCGCGCGATTCCTACTGGAGCAGGGTACCGGGCCCGACAATGCAGGAGGCTCAGCGGTTCCACCCCTCCACACGGCGATTACTCTCGATCCGGCAAGGGTTGCTGCCGTTTTCGTGGACCTCCTCCTCACGGCAGGCGCGGATCCCACGCGAGCGATTGGGGGGGGGTGGACACCGTTGCATGCCGCTGCTGCGATGGGATATCGGGGAGTCGCGGAGAGGTTGATCGAACGTGGTGCGGCGCGAACCGCCAAGGCGGAAAACGGGAAGACTCCAGCCGACGTCGCTGCGGAGTTCGGCTTCGACAGTGTCGCAGCCTGGCTGTCCGAGGGGGATGGCTAGAGGATTCTGAGACCCAAGGCGCTGGTCATGAGGTGAACGCAGAGTTCGGCGGTGCGGTTGTGATCGTCGATCACCGGATTGATCTCTACCATATCCATTGAGACCATCCTGCGGGAATCCGCCACCATTTCCATCGCCAGATGGGCCTCACGAAATGTGGCGCCGCCTCGCACCGGTGTCCCGACGCCAGGCGCCTCTCTGGGATCAATCCAGTCGGCATCACAAGACAGGTGGAACCCTGTCGTCCCGTGGCCGACAACCGCGAGTGCATCGGTCATCACCGCCTTGAGTCCGCGTTCATCGATCTCTCGCATGGTGAAGACCCGCACACCAAACGCCCGCGCATTCTCCCGCTCGCCGCGATCCAGGTTGCGGACCCCAACGAGTGCCGTGTGTTCGGCCCGAACCGCAGGAGCGGGAGAAGCTATCCCGGCAAGCCCCGGATCCCCATGACCGAGGAGATGGGCTACCGGCATGCCATGGACGTTCCCCGAGAGTGAGGACTGGGGGGTGTTCATGTCCCCATGGGCATCCAGCCACAGGAGACCAATCGCTTCACCCCGCTCTGCGAACGCGGTCGAGACGCCCGCCACGGAACCCATGGCAAGCGAGTGGTCGCCGCCGAGGATGAGCGGGGTATCCCCATTCCGGATCGCGTCGGCGGTGAGAGTTGCAAGGCGTGTGCACACGGCGGTGATGGCCGGAAGCAAGTCGATTGCCTGATTGGCGTTGGGGACGGAATCGCGATCCGGGATCTCGAGATTACCGAGGTTGTTGACCTCGTGTCCCAACTCGCGGAGTCGGGGTCCGAGGTTGGCGATGCGCAGGGCCGAAGGCCCCATGTCGACGCCTCGTCGGTCCTGTCCGAGGTCGAGAGGGACGCCGATGATCCGGATGGCGCCCACGGGGCCTACTTCACTCCAACTTTGGCCACGATTTCGGCGAATCGGGGATCGGCCCGGAGGGTCTCATACCCGGGGTCGAGGTGAATGTAGATCAGTCCCGCTGAATGCGCGTCGAGCGCCTCCTTGAGACTCTCGAAGGCTTTGTCCAGGTCTCCGAGGGCACCATAGCCCATCGCGAGCACCTCGGCGCGGAGGTACTGCTCCTTGGCTTGGGTTTCGAGTCGTTCCATGATCGCACGGGCCTCGTCGATCTCTCCGAGGGCGGCGAGTGGTCGCACGAGCATCGCATCGTACGATCGAACGGCTGTACTCAAGGACTGCCCTCGACGGAACGTCTTGAGGGCCTGCTCATTCTGCCCCAAAGCCATTTGTGCGGCCCCGATGTCCAAGAAAGCTTGGAAATAGGTCGGCTCAATCTCGAGGGTCGCTTTACTTTGTTCGATGGCCGCATCATGCCGTCCGGCGTACAGGAGAAAACGGCCGAGCCAGCGGCTGAAATGGGCCGAGAGGGGATCGAGTACCAGTGCCTTGCGCATCTCCTCGATTGCTTCGTTGAGTCGACCAACGGCCGGAAGGGTACTACCGTAGACGAAGTGGGCCTCGGCGTAATTGGGGTTGAATTCGACCGCCTTGGCCAGCGCGCTGGCGGCTCCCTCGAAGTCCCATTCGTACCAGCACAGAACTTTGCCGATGGAGGTGTGTGCCTCTCCGAGAGATGGCTCAAGTTGAGTGGCACGCACCGCAGCCGATTTCGCCTTGGGGTAGGCGTCCTCCGGAATCTCCCAGTCATCGGCGAGGTTGCACCAGCAGTCGGCGATCCCAGAGTAGGCCTTCGCATACCCTGGATCGGCATCGAGGGCCTGTTCGAAGAGTTTGAGGGCCTTGCGCAAGTCGTGTTCGGCAAGCCGGTTGAGGAAGAACCGTCCCTTGAGGTACAGGGTATAGGCATCGAGACTCTCGGTCGTCGGCTTGACGAATTGCTCTTCCAGGCCGATGAGTTTCACCTTCAGCGCATCGACGATGGCGCGCGAGATCTCTTCCTGAATCGCAAACACGTCTTCGAGTTGTCGGTCGTAGGTCTCCGACCAGAGTTGGTATCCGTTGGTCACGTCCACCAGTTGAGCATTGATCCGGATGCGGTTGCCGATTTTGCGAACACTGCCCTCGAGTACGGTGGCGACTCCGAGCTTGTCACCGATCTCTCGGATGTCGACCTCTTTCCCTTTGAACGAAAAGCAGGACGTCCGTGAGGCGACCTGAACCTCGGGGAGTTTGGCGAGGGCGTTGATGATATCCTCGGTGATTCCGTCACTGAAATACTCGTTTTCCGGGTCCGCACTCATGTTCGAGAGGGGGAGCACGGCGATCGACTTTTCCGCGGCTGGGCTCTTGGCAGAAATGGCGCCCGGTCGCGGGGTCTGTCCTTCCCGTTGAATCACCAGGAGAGCCTCGGCGAACTCGCCCGTGGTGAGGTATCGGTCGACAGGAGTTCGCGCGAGGGCCTTCGCCACGGCGTCGTCGAGTTGTTCGGACACGTCCCGCACCGCCCGTACCTTCGGGATCGGGGAGATGAACCGCTTGGTGATCACCGCCTGGGCGGTTGCACCGGTAAACGGCTGCTCGCCAGTCAACATCTCGAACAACACGCACCCCAGGCTGTAGAGATCGCTCCGGCCATCGACTTCCGATTCGGCCGACGCCTGTTCCGGGCTCATGTAGGCCGGTGTCCCGATGGCGAGGCCGGTTTGGGTGAGTGACCCTCCGGCTTCGCTGATGGCCTTGCCGATTCCGAAGTCCGCAACCATCGCCGATCCTTCGTGCAGCAGGATGTTCTCCGGCTTGATGTCGCGATGGAGGACGCCGTTGCGGTGCGCGTAGTCGAGTGCCGAGGCGATCTCCCGAGTGATGCGAAGGGCCTCGTCCAGTGGGAGCATCTTCTCGCGATTGATGCGCTCTCGCAACGATTGGCCTTCCATGTTGGGCATCACATAGAAGAGCAGGCCGTCGGACTCTCCCGAGTCATAGACCGGTAGGATGTGCGCGTGGTTCAGGCGGGCCGCCATTTTGATCTCGCGCAGAAAGCGGTCGGGGCCGATTTCGCTGGCGAGTTCCGGGCGCATGATTTTGACGGCGACCGGGCGATCGTGGCGGACGTCGTGGGCGAGGTAGACGAGCGCCATGCCGCCCTGTCCGAGTTCGCGTTCGAGCCGGTAACGATCGCCGAGGCCTTGATGGAATCGTTCTTGGAGTGAAATCACGCCCCAATGATACCCGGGTGTGGAGTCGCGGCAAGCCCTGTCTTCAAGCGGATTTCCGCCCTCTTGGGTCCGCGAGACGCGTTGCGTCTGGTGAGACCGGTGGGATAGCTTCATCGCACGGGTACGGGGCGAGAAAGAACAGGGAAGTACGGGTGGCACGGACTTCGCGGCCAGAGCCACCGAGTCTCCACGAATGGATACCGAACGTCGGAAGCCGTACCCGGACCTCCGACCTGACTGGCCCACGTTCCTGGGCATCTCCGGCTGGGTCGTTCGCTGCCTCGCCCGAGTACGCCAACCAGTGACTGGCCTGGAGATAGCGTGAGCAAGCTGAGTGTACTCATTCCCGTGTTCAACGAGGTGAATACCATCGAGGAGTTAGTGCGTCAGGTCACCAACGCCAAGATCCCC
>QKDC01000185.1 GCA_003246755.1 Gemmatimonadota bacterium
CTGCCCACTGATGCCGGTCATGATCTGGAGACGCCGGCGATCGACGAGGCGCCGGGCCGTGGCCACGACGTCGTCGATGTTGGCCGGCTTCGGCAGAGTCTCGGTCACACCGAGTCGGGCCCCTCGCTCGCCGATCGCGGAGTCGGTCGCCTCGAGGAGCGCCAGGCTCAGGATCTCCTGATCGCGCGCCAGCGCCGCGAGGTGGAGCGCCGGCGGGTCGTGCACCCCACCGGTGAGAATGACGAGGTCGGGAGACCCACGGCGCACCGCGGCCACGGGATCGTCCATCGCGGAGACCAGTGCCGTCGTGAACCCCGCGGCTTCGAGCGCGGCGTTCAGCGGGACCGCCGTTTCCAGGTCGTCCATCGACAGCAGTATTTCGACAGTCATTGCTCGTAGTGGTGTGAGGTGTCGTTCCCGCGGATGAGGTCAACGGCGTGGTCGATGAGCGGGTCGAGAACGGCCAGCCCGTCGGTTACACCCCCCGGGCTTCCCGGCAGATTGACGATGAGGACCCTGCCTCGCACGCCGGACACCGCTCGCGAAAGGGCCGCACGGGGGAAGGTCGGGTAGGCCGCCATCCGAATCGCCTCGGACAGTCCCGGGGCGTGACGGTCGAGGACGCCCGAGGTCGCTTCGGGGGTCACGTCCCGCTGGGTGAGACCGGTACCACCGGTGGTCAGGATCACATCGGCCCGATCGTCGTCCGCCCAATCGATCAGCACCGCCGCGATGTCGACGGCCTCGTCGGGGACCGTCATCCGAGAACTCACCACGGCACCTCTCGCCTCCGCCCAGGCCACGATGCGATTACCCGAAGTGTCCTCGCGCTCGCCCCTGGCGGCGGCGTCCGAAATCGTCAGGACACCCACTCGAAGCGCAGTCCGCGGCGTCACCGGCATCAGCGTTTCTTGACGCTACCGCGAGTCCAGAAGGGGCGTTTCACCACTTCCGCCGGGATGAGTTTTCCCCGGCAGTCCACCTCGAATCGTGAACCGATCCCGGCGTATGCCGGCGGTAGCAAGGTGGTCCCGATCGGGATCCCGAGCGAAGGACTCTGCCCGCCGCTGCGGACGATGTCGGCCTGCCGCCCCCCCGCGATCACCGGATACCCGTGCCGGGGTATCCCCCGTTCGAGGAGCTTGAAGCCGACGAGTTTCCGGGTCACGCCTCGATCCTTCTCGGCCTGGAGTGCGGCGGATCCGATGAAGCGGGTGCCCTTATCGAGTTTGACGATCCACCCGAGGCCGGCCTCCAACGGAGAGATGGTGTGATCGATGTCGTTGCCGTACAGGGCGTATCCCATCTCCAGGCGAAGCGAGTCACGCGCACCGAGCCCGATCGGTTTCGCCCCGGCCCCGGTGATGGCCTCCCAGAGCGCGACGGTGTCATGCGCCCGGCAGTAGATCTCGAACCCGTCCTCACCGGTGTACCCCGTGCGCGAGATGAAACACCCTCGCTCGGCGATCTGGCCGCTCGTATGCCGGTAGTAGCCGATCGCCTCGAGCGACATCCCGGCGAGGGGTTTCAGGATCGCTTCGGCCCGCGGTCCCTGCACGGCCAGCAACCCGACGTCATCGGAGATGTCCTTGAGCCGGATGTTCGTGCCCTTCTTTTGCGCGACCACATGCTCCCACGCCTTGGCCCGATTCGCGGCGTTGACGACCAGCATGATCTTGTCATCGTACCGGTACACCGTGCAGTCGTCGATGAAGGTGCCGTCCTCGTTCAGGATCGCGGAGTACTGTACGTCCCCCGGGCCGATGGCCCCAACATCGTTGCAGGCGATCCGGTTGACGAAGGCGTTCCGGTCGGGACCGGTCACCTCGAACTCGCCCATGTGGGAGACATCGAAGATCCCGCAATCCTCTCGGACCGCCCGATGTTCCTCCAGAATCCCATCGGCGTACTGGACGGGCATTTCGTATCCGGCGAAGGACACCATCTTCGCCCCGAGGGCGACGTGGTGATCGTACAGGGGGGTGTGTCGCAAAGTCTCAGTCATGATCTCCGTCTCGATGATCGCCCATGAGTGACACCAGGAGTGCCTTCTGGGCATGCAGCCGGTTTTCTGCCTCGTCCCAGACTCGGGACTGTGAACCTTCAAGAACCCCTTCGGTGACTTCCTCACCGCGATGCGCGGGGAGGCAATGCAGGAAGATCGCTTTGGGATGCGCCTGGGCCATGAGAGCCTCGTCCACGCCGAAACCTCGGAACGCCTCTCTCCGGTGCGCGGCCTCGTCCTCCTGCCCCATCGAAGCCCAGACATCGGTGGTGACGACATGCGCTCCCTTCACCGCTTCGTGGGGAGAATCGACCACATGCACCGGAGCACGCTTGGTGTTGAAGTCGAGGATGGCAGCGTCCGGTCCGAAGCCCTCCGGACAGGAGAGCCGCAGTTCGAATCCCAGCAGGCCGGCCGCATTGAGCCAGCTGTTGGCCATGTTGTTTCCATCTCCGACCCACGCGACGACGATCCCCTCCCAAGTACCGTGGGCCTCGCGGACGGTCATCAGATCGGCGAGAACCTGACAGGGGTGCAGCAGGTCGGTGAGCCCGTTGATGACGGGGACCGTGGCATTCCGGGCCAACTGGACGACATCGTCCTGCGCGAAGGTCCGGATCATGATCCCGTGGACATAGCGCGAGAGGACTCGGGCCGTATCCTGGATCGGTTCTCCTCTGCCGAGTTGGATGTCTCTCGACGAGAGAAAGAGGGACTGTCCTCCCAATTGGGAGACGCCGACTTCGAACGACACCCTGGTGCGGGTGCTGCTCTTGGCGAAGATCATCGCCAAGGTCTTTTCCCTCAATGGTTTACCGATGAAGGACCCCTCCTTCATCGAGGCGGCCATATCCAGGATCCCGCTGACCTCGGTGTCGTCGAGATCGTTGATCGCGAGGAAATCCCTCTTGCCCAAGCTCGTACCCCCAGGTTGGTAAACTGTCAGAACGGCAGGTGGATTCTAGTCGCCACCGAGAGTCGGGGGCAAGCGAATCTCGATCGCGTGCGGGTTCGGTTAGAGGATGTAGCGGCGGAGGTCGTCGTCTTGGAGGACTTTGGCCAGGCGTTCCCGCACCTGGGTCGCGTCCATGACGATGTTCTTGGGGCCCTCGCCGGGCAACTCGAACAGGAGATCCTCCATCAGGGTGGCCATGACCGTCTGGAGACGGCGGGCTCCGATGTTCTCGACCCGTTCGTTGGCCTGCGCAGCAATCCGGGAAATCTCCAAGACCGCGTCCTCGGTGTACTCCAGATCGACCCCCTCGGCGGCCACGAGCGCCCGGTACTGCCGGGTGATGGCGTTCTCCGGCTCGGTCATGATCCGAACGAAGTCGGCTTCGGTGAGGGGCGACAACTCCACCCGGATAGGGAATCGGCCCTGCAACTCGGGAATCAGGTCGGCGGGCTTGCTGGTATGAAACGCCCCGGCGGCAATGAAGAGCACGTGGTCGGTGCGGACATAGCCGTAGCGCGTCTGGACGGTGGACCCTTCGACGATGGGCAGCAGGTCACGCTGGACTCCCTCGCGTGAAATGTCCGGCCCCGCCTGGGAACGCGCACCGGAGATCTTGTCGATCTCGTCGATGAAGATGATCCCGTGGTTCTCCACCCGATCCAGCGACTCGTTGACCACGTCGTCCTGATCGACGAGTCGCTTCAACTCTTCGTCGATCAGAATGCGTCTGGCGTCGACGACGCGCACCCGCCGTCGCTTCTTGCGTTTCGGCATCATCTCCTGAAGCATCTCCAGGAGGTTCACATCGGGGCCTTCCATCCCTTGGGGCGGCTGGAGCAGTTCCAGGGAGGGGAACCCCTGCGGCGTGGTCTCGATCTCCACTTCGCGATCTTCCAACTTCCCATCCTTGAGCATCTGCCGGAGTTTCTCCCGTGACCGCTCTCGGCGGGAAAGCTCCGGGGTGTCGGTGGCAATCCCACCGTCGGGGCCCGCGACGAAGATCCGGGCCTCGCCTTCCGTAACCTGACTCTCCGGTGGCGCGGGGGGACCCGGCGGTAACAGCAAATCGAGGAGCACTTCCTCCGCGCGCAGTTCTGCCTGTCCGAACACCTCGTCCTCACGTTCGGTACGGACCAGGCTGATCGCCGCGTCCACCAGCTCACGCACCATCGATTCCACGTCGCGCCCCACGTAGCCGACCTCCGTGAAACGCGATGCTTCGACCTTGACGAACGGGGCTCCGGCCAGACGGGCGAGGCGGCGGGCGATCTCGGTCTTCCCGACACCCGTGGGCCCGATGAGGATGAGGTTCGATGGCGTGATTTCATCGCGCAGGTCGTCAGGTGCCTGGGACCGGCGCCAGCGGTTCCGCACCGCCACGGCGATCGCCTTCTTGGCCGCCTCCTGGCCGATGATATAGCGATCGAGTTCGGCCACGATCTTCCGAGGGGGAAGTTCCTCGAGCCATGGCAGGGGAAGGTCGACCGGGACATCGGGATCGCCCGGTGCTTGCGGGAGTCTGTCTTCTTGGTCGCTCATGACTACAACTCGAGAACCGTGATGTGCCGATTCGTGAAGACGCAGATGTCGGCGGCGATCTCCATCGATCGTTCGACGATGTCGCGTGCCGAAAGCGTTGGGTCGGGGAGTAGAGCCCGGGCGGCAGCGGTGGCGAATCCGCCTCCGGAGCCGGCGGCAACAACCCCGTCATCGGGTTCGATCAATTCCCCACTTCCACTCAGCAGGTAGCAGTGCTCGGTATCCGCGGCAATGAGGAGGGCTTCCAGTCGGCGGAGGACCCGATCGCTGCGCCAGTCTTTGGCGAGTTCGACGGCAGCACGAGGGAGGTTGTTGGGATAGCGGTCGAGTTTCTCCTCGAACCGCTCGTAGAGTGTCAGCGCATCCGCGACGGAGCCCGCGAACCCGGCCAGGACCCGGCCTCCCTTGAGGGTCCGGACCTTGGTCGCCTTCGCCTTCAGGATGGTATCACCAATGCTCACCTGCCCGTCGCCGGCGAGGGCAACGTGCCCTCCCTTCCGGACGGCCAGGATGGTGGTGCCGTGCATCGTCATGGTCAGCCCCCCCTCGGGTGGGCACGCCGGTGGACCTCTTTCAGCCGAGCGACGCTGGTGTGGGTATACACCTGAGTCGTGGTCAGTGAGGCGTGCCCCAACATTTCCTGTACGCTCCTGAGATCGGCCCCCGCGTCCATGAGATGGGTTGCGAAGGTGTGCCGGAGCGAATGCACGCGGAGGCCATCGACACCAGCCGCCGTGAAGAGCTGGCGCACACGTCGCTGGATGGTCGTGGCCGCGAGTCTGCGCCCCCGCCGGCTGACGAAAACCGCCCGCCGATCGGCACCCGGTTTGCGCGCCACCTGCTCTCTGGCGGCAAGATAACTACGCAGCGCGGTCACGGCCTTGGACCCGACGGGGACGATGCGCTCCTTGCGGCCTTTGCCCAGCACCTTGACCTGATCGGCGAGGAGATCCAGCCCATCGAGATCGAGGCCACGCAGTTCCCCGAGCCGGATCCCGCTGGAATAGAAGAGTTCCAGCACCGCAAGGTCGCGCAGGGCCTCGAAGTCGCCGGAGCGCGCGGCGGACTCCGCAACCTCGAAGAGGTCCTCCATTTGCTCCCGGTTGAGAAACCCCGGGAGTCGCTTCTCGCGTTTCGGCGTCCGAACGGCACGCACCGGGTTGTGCTCGAAATCGTGATGCACCGCCAGGAACCGATAGAAGCTCCGAATCGCGGACAAGGCCCGCGAGGCGGTACGCCGCGAGAGTCCCCGCCGCTCGTACTCGCCCAGGAATCCGCGAATGCCGAGACGGTCCACCCGTGTCCAGTCCCAAGGTTCGCCATAGAACCGGTGACAGAATGCGGCGAAGGACTCAAGATCACGCCGGTAGGCTTTGAGGGTGTGGGGCGAACACTCTCGCTCTTTCTCGAGATGGGTCAGGTAGTCTCCCACCATGCGGTCGGGTGCGCGCGAACGCCTCACCATCCTTCCCTCCACCGCGCGAATTCCTCCTCGGCCCGCTCGGCCAGGGCGGCACGACGAGCCTTCTTGGGAACCCGATGCGGAAGGGGGTCGAGCAAGCCGAAGTTGGCGTTCATCGGCTGGAAGTGGGTTGGGTCGGCTTCCCGAAGGTATCGCACCAACCCACCGAGCATGGTTGTGGGGGGAGGTACGACCGGCGGCTCTCCGGAGAGGAACCGGGCCAAGTTGATACCAGCCAGAATCCCGCTGCCCAGCGACTCGGTGTAGCCCTCGACGCCGGTGATCTGCCCCGCAAAGAAGACCCCCCTGCCGTCCCGGGTCGCGAGCCCCGGCCCGAGCGAGGCGGGGCTGTTGATGTAGGAGTTGCGATGAATGCTCCCGAAGCGGAAGAACTCCGCCTCGGCCAGACCAGGGATCGTCGCGAACACCCGCCGCTGTTCCGGGATCCGCAGACGAGTCTGAAAGCCGACCAGGTTCCACATCTGTCCCGCTCGGTCCTCACGCCGCAGTTGCACCACCGCGTGGGGGATCTTCCCGGTGCGTGGATCGGGCAGCCCCACCGGTTTCATCGGGCCGAAGCGAAGGGTCTCACGACCGCGCCGGGCCATCTCTTCGATGGGCAGACAGCCTTCGAAGTACGGCACCTGGTCGAACTCATGGGACTGATACTGATCCCCCGCGAGCAATGCATCGATCAGCGTCTCGTACTGTTCCGTGGTGAGGGGAGCGTTGAGATAGTCATCTCCCTCCCCCTTCCCGTATCGACTCAGGGCATAGAGCGCGGAGTGATCGAGCGACTCGTCGGCAACGATGGGGGCAATGGCGTCGTAGAACGCGAGTGCGCTGCTCCCGACACGTTCCGCGATGGCGTCCGCGAGTCCCTGGGAGGTCAGTGGGCCGGTGGCGACGATCCCGGGTTCGGGCAGTGAGGTCACCTCCTCGCGGATCAGCTCGACGTTCGGGAGGGCCAGGAGCCGTTCGCCCACCAGCCGCGCGAACATCTCGCGGTCGACCACCAGCGCCGCCCCGCCGGGCACGCGAGCTTCGTCGGCGCACGGCAGAAGCAGGCTTCCCAATGCGCGAAGCTCCTGTTTGAGGAGTCCATGGGCGTTCGTAGTGTCGGAGGACTTGAACGAATTGCTGCAGACCAGTTCGGCGAGTGCATCTGTCTGATGCGCGGGGGTGGTCTTCACCGGTCGCATTTCGTGGAGCCTGACCTGGAAGCCCCGGTTGGCAAGCGCCCATGCCGCCTCACAGCCGGCAAGACCCCCGCCGACGACGTCCACACTCTGACTCATTCCCACCCGCCTTTGGTGCGCACCAGAGTCGTGAGCGCCGTCACGACTTCCGCAATACTGCGTCCGTCCGTCACCACTTCTCCGTCGGCGAGGTCGTAATAGGGAAGTCGTTCCTCGATGAGGCTGTGCATCCGCTCGGATTTTTCCTGCTGCAGGAGGGGCCGCGATTCGTCCTCCCGTAGTCGGGCGAGCGCCTCGGCGGGAGACGTGCGGAGATGGATCCGCAGTGCGCCCTTCGCCGCCAGCATGGCGCCGGGTTGCGCCGCCCAGCCCCCTCCCGGCACCACGATGTGCGGTTCCGCGGCGAGCGCCTGCCGAACGCAGTCCTGCTCCTTCTCCCGGAACGTCTTCTCGCCCTGCAGTTCGAATATTCGACTGATCGAGATGCCTTCCTGGCCGATGATCAGGTCATCCACATCGGTCACTCGAGTCCCGAGGGTGAGCGCCAGCAAGCGACCGGCCTCTGACTTTCCCGAACCGGGGGGACCTACGAGAATCACATGTCGGCGCCCGCTCCTCACGAGTCTCGGACACCGTCCCATCGTCGTCCAACGGCTTCCAGATAGGCCTGGTGGTTCCTCTTCGTTTCCTCCAGGGAATCGCCGCCGAACTTTTCCAAGAGGGCATCGGCGAGGACCAGTGCCACCATGGCCTCGGCGATCACCCCAGCTGCCGGCACCGCAGTGACATCCGAGCGCTCACTCTGGGCGCTGGCCTCCGACCCCGAGGTAAGATCCACTGTCTTGAGCGGGCTCATGAGTGTGGAAATGGGCTTCATCGCCACGCGAACCACCAGGGGTTCCCCAGTGGTCATGCCCCCCTCCAAACCGCCGGCATTGTTGCTGAGCCGTTGAAAACCCGCACGGGCATCCGCACCCTGGACCGCTTCCTGGGTGGCGATGGGGTCATGGACCGCCGAGCCGGGACGGCGAGCCGCCTCGAAGCCGAGCCCGATCTCGACGCCTTTCATCGCGGGGATAGACATGAGCGCCGCTGCGAGACGTCCATCGAGCTTCCGGTCCCAACTGACGTGGCTCCCGAGTCCGAGGGTCACCCCCCGTGCCACGACCTCGATTTCGCCGCCGAGCGTGTCGCCGTTCTTCTGCGCTTCATCGATGCGGCTCACGATCTCCGACTCGGCCTCGGGGTCGAGCACCCGGACGGGGGAGGCATCGGAGGACTCGTTCAGGGGAACAGGGAGCCGTGGTGGTGCTGAGACGACGATTCCACCGAGCGACACGACGTGGCTTCCGATCTCGACACCAAATTCCTCGAGCAGCCGTCTCGCCAGCGCCCCCGCGGCTACCCGCGCCGCGGTCTCGCGGGCACTCGCGCGTTCGAGGATGTCGCGCGCGTCGAGGCGGTCGTACTTGAGGACTCCGACCAGGTCGGCGTGACCGGGGCGGGGGCGGGTGACACGGCGGCGGCGTATTTCACCGTCTCCCTCGTGGGCCATCACATCTTCCCAGTTGGCCCAGTCGCGGTTGACGATCAGCATCGCCACGGGGCTCCCCAGACTCTCACCCGCACGGACTCCTGCCAACCACTCGATGGCATCCTGTTCGATCTTCATCCGTGCGCCGCGGCCGTACCCCTGCATGCGACGACGGAGTTGGTGGTTGACGTACTCCGCACCGAGGGGTAATCCGGCGGGCAGTCCCTCCACCACCGTCACGAGCCCTTTTCCGTGAGATTCACCGGCCGTCGTGAATCGGAGTCGCACCATCCCACCTTTGCTGGAGTGTCCCAAAAGTAACGAGCCCGGTCAGAGACCGGGCTCGTTGGTACCGTCCGTACGTGCTGAGGGAGGGCTAGTTACCGCCGATCTGCGCTCCGTCGTCCACGATCCGCGGAGTGACCAGTATGATCAGGTCCTTCCGGTTTTCGCGGTTGTCGGTGAAGCTGAACAGGCCGCCGATGAGGGGGAGGCTGCTGAGGAGCGGCACCCCATTCCGGGCACGGTTGACGGTGGTCACCGTCAGCCCACCGATCACTGCGGTTTCGCCGTCCGCCACCAGCAGTTGGTTGGTCGTCATCTGCTTGTCGATGGAGAAGCCGAGGTCGGCCGACGCGAGCGGCTTGACGGCAGAACGCTCGGTCCGGAGGCTCATCAACACCTGTCGGTTACTGGTCACATGCGGCGTGACCGTGAGCCGGATACCCGTCTCCTTGAATTGTACGGTAGCCCGCGGGGCTCCAGCGGCCCCGCCACCAGCGGTGCCGGTACTGTAGTCGATGATACGTACCGGAACTTCCTCACCCACGAGGATATCGGCTTCCTTGTTGTCCAGCGTCGTGATGACCGGCTCGGCTTGGATGTCCGACAATTCGACCCGTTCGAGTGCGCTGAGGAACGAGGTGAGTGAGAACCCGCCCAGGGCGGTAGAGAAGACCAGGTCGATCGCTGAACCCGAAATCGTCGCGTCGGCGTTGGCGATCGCAGACACCGCGTTTCCGCCCAGGTCGATGATGTTGACGTTGGGGTTGTACGTCTCTCCGGGTTCCCCGAACGGATCGGGGCGCTGCACCAGCTTGTTGAAGAACTGGTTTCTCGACCCGAGGTCGTACTTGAGTCCGAGTTGTTCGATATCGGTCCGGTCCACGAAGATGATCTTCGCCTGGATGGACACCTGTGGCGTCCGGATATCGAGTCCCTTCGCGAAGTCTTCGACTGTCTGGATCCGGGACTTCGTGTCGGTCAAGATCAGCGAGTTGGAGGCGGTATCGGTGAGAACTTCGCCGCGGCCCTTGCTCATCACGCCCTTGACCGAATGGGCGATTTCGCCGGCCCTGGCATAGTTGATCCGCACCACCCTGGTCTCCAGCGGTTCGAGCGAATCGATCGCCGCGAGCTGACCCGGATCATCGACCCGGATGATGCCACCGCTCATCTCCTGAGCGGAGAGCCCCTGGGCCGCAAGGATG
Organism: Gemmatimonadota bacterium; assembly: GCA_003246755.1. Lineage (GTDB taxonomy): Bacteria > Gemmatimonadota > Gemmatimonadetes > Gemmatimonadales > GWC2-71-9 > SZUA-320. The sequence goes on from QKDC01000185.1 coordinate 10,185, forward strand.
GCCTGGAAGGCCTGCGACCACGGCTTGTCTCTGATCTCCGCCGTCACGCTCCCCGACACACCCTTGCCGAGAATGATGGTGCGACCGCTCAAGGCCGCGAAGCCCGACACGACGTCGGAGATTTCCGCGCCATCCCAACTCACGGTAATACGCGGCTCGGCCCGTTGCTGCATCGAGGGACCGATGGAGCGTGCGACGGTTGGCATCTGCCGGTCGTCCGGAATTCGGACTGAGGCGGCTTCGGCCGGGAGTGGTCGTGGGGGAACGCCCGTGGACCAGGCGAGGAAGGTCTCATCCGCGCCGAGCGTCACATGGACGCCCTCGTCCTCCCGCTCCACTTGATAGGCACGAGGACGATCGAGTTCGAGGACGACTCGCACCGTCGTCGGCGTGTACTGCCGCACCCGGACGTTCACGATGCCCGCCCGCGCAACGCCGTCGTAGATCGGCTGCGCGGCCGTCGCGAGCGTCGCCCCGGCGATGTCGAGCACCACCCGATGCGGGTTGCTCAGCGTGAAGTCGCGGACATTCACCATTCCGCGGGTGTTGATGACGAGTTCGGCCCGCCCTGGAGCGGAGACGAGACTCACCGCGACGACCTCGCCTTCGGCGGGTGGGGCTGCCGCTGGTAGAGGCCGGGCGGCGGCCGTGACGGCGAGGGCCGCGAGCGCCCAACGGTGGATTGACTTCATCGTGTTTCTTCCTCCTGCGACGTGCGAAGCGACAGGGTCTCCCGACGCTCCACGCCAAAGTCATCAATCAGGAAACTCACTTCTCGCTCACGGATACCCAGGACCTGCAGACGACCGAGTCGATCGCCTTCCCGGATGTTGTAGCGGCGTCCGGTGATACGCTCTCGGAGCACTGCCACGTTCCGTGCGGAGTTCTGCAAATCCACATACACACCAACGAGAGTCAGGTCCGGAAGCTCCGGGCCAATACTGGTCTGGTTGAGTAGCGACTCAAACGGGTCTCGTGACCCACCACCGTAGGAAAAGACTTCCCGGGAAAGTGGTCCGGTGGCGACCGCCTGGACCGCTTCGGCAGCGGCCGCTTGACGGGCCCCAGCGGGCAGCGGCGGGGGCGGCTCTTCGTCGACCACGGCACCGCCGCATCCGAGGGCGAGCCCTGCCAGCAGAATCCAGCGCGCGTCAGATACCATCAGAGCCTCCCGTCCCCGGCGCGGCCTTTACATAGGTTCTGACCTTGAAGCTGGCCTCGAGCATGGCGGAACTGCTGTCGCCGAGGGCCGCGGCCTTCATGGGATCGGCGGCCGTCATGGCGACATCCGTCGGAACAATGATGCGCCGGAGGCTCGCGACATCAGAAAGGAAGGCGCCGATTTGATCGTAACGACCAATGACCGCCATCCCGTACTCGTACGTGTTGAACGGTTCGGGTCCTTCGAGCACTGGCTGCGGAACGACAGACGAGAGATTGACGCCGCGGATCTTCGCGCGGCTCGTAATGTCGTCGAGCAGATCGGGGACCTCGCTCTGCTCGGGGACAAAGTCCTTGAGCACCGAAAGCGTGGCCTTGTATTGCTCGACATTCCGCCGTACTTCCTCCGCCGATCCGCGCGCGAGTTCCACCTTGGCGGCGTCGATTGCGGCTTGCAGCGTCTCGAGCGTGTCGGTCACCGCCGCGACTTTGGTCGCACCTTCGCGGAGACCGGAAACCCCGATCATGGAGATCGCGTCGCCGGTGTAGCCGATATAGGCCACGAGCCCTGCGAGGAGGATCGCGAGGTACGAGGTGGAGCGTGGGCCGTCAAGTAGTGCCATGAGTTACCTCCCCACCGATTCGGCGACCGGTCGGGTACGAAGACTGGTGGAGTCTTCGCGAAAGCTCGCTTGGAGAATGAAGGCCGTCACCGCTCGCCCCTGCTCGACGACGGTCGTCGCCGAGATGGTGTTCACGTTTTCGAGCCAGGGCGAGGCTTCGAGTTGGCGCATGAAGCGTGTGTATCCCTGGACATCCACCGTCCGGCCGGTGAGTTGCACGGTCACGGTCGGCGATGCGGTACTGTCGATTTCGATTGGGGGCGGCACCGTGCTCACGTCGATGAGCCAGGTGTAGGCCGGGAGCGCCATCGCCACCTCATCGAGGATGTGCGGCCAAATGAACCGCTCACCATCCACCTCCCGGATGGTCCGGATTTGCCCGAGGACCGAATCTCTCGTGGCTTCTTCGCGGCGTTTCGATTCGAGGAAGTCCTGATAACGCTGGTGCTCGCTCCGTGCCGTCGCGAGTTCGGGTTCGAGCGCCCCGAGTTGGGAGCTGGAACGGAACCAGGTCCACCCGAGAAAACCGATCGCGGCGACCCAGGAGACGATGACCAGCGCGCGCAGGGGATCCTTGAATCGGCTCCCCAACCCTCGAACGGCATCCAAGTTGAGCCGAACCGCCGAGCGTTTGGTGCCGCGCTTGGCACCCGGTCGGAGATTGACGTTGATCATCATATCGAAAACTCCCGCATGCCGGCCGTCATGCTGTTGCCCGGAGGCCGAGACCAACCGGCAGCATGAGAAGCGGGGCGACCTCGTCGATGTCCATGGCATCGAACACGCCTTCTCCGACTTGCAGCCGTTCGATGGGATTGGCCAGTTGGACGGGAAGACGCAAACGATCCGCCAGGGCTGCGTTCAGGCCCGGCACCCGGGCACCCCCACCAGAGGTGTAGAGGCGGGCCAGCCCCGTCGTGGAGCGTGTCGCGGTCTGGAGGAAAGCCGCCGCTCGGTCAATACCGACCGCGAGATCCTCCGCCCGGTCGTTCACGAAAGGCGCGAGCGCCTCGTTGCCGTTGCTCCCTTGCAGAAGTGCGTCGGCGTCGTTCGCCGACATCCCCTTTTCACGCATCAGATCTTCCCGGAACCGCCGGGTTCCCAGCGGAAGATCGCGGGTGAGGATGGGAACGCCGTCTTCCAGAATGTTGACGTTGGTCATTTCGTGCCCGACGTTCACCAGTCCAACGACCCCAGCCATGGCGTCGGGGTAGTTCACCTCGAAGGCGTTGTGGAGCGCGAAGGCGTCGACGTCGATGACACTCGGCTCGATTCCGACATCTGCGAGGAGCGCGAGCTTGTTCTCCACCAGTTCGCGTTTGGCGGCGACGAGGAGCACCGACATCTGCAGCCCCTCACCCGTCGGATCGAGAACCTGGAAATCCAGTTCCACGTTGTCCATGTCGAAGGGAACGTGCTGCTCGGCCTCCCAGCGAATCACTTCGCGGGCCTCGCTCTCCTTCATCCGATCCATGGAGATCTTCTTGATGATGACGTCCCGGCCACCGACGGCGGTGACCACATGACGAGGCTTGATGCCGGAGGAGGCGAAGAGGCCCCGGATGGCATCGGCCACGATCCCGGGATCCATCACTTCGCCTTCGACGATGGCGTCGTCCACGACCTGGGTGAACGCCACCTTGGTGAGAACCGGGCCGCCGCCACCGTGAGAGATGACGACCAACTTGATTAGCCCGCTCCCAATATCGAGGCCCACGGTTGACCGCGAGCGACCGAGCAGTCCCATAAGCGGCTGTAGCTCAGTTGTTTGAGGATTAGTGAGGCGCCAACGCTACGCTACCGAACACCCATGGCTTTGTCAAGCTTGTGGAGCACTTGAAGTGAGACGGGCAAACCATTCAAAAAATGAAACTTAGATCGTGTTGGCCCGCATCGCTTGACCCTTCGCGGGGCGATGAAATCCCGCATGACCAAGGGACATTGTCCGCTACCAACCCGGCAACGCCTATGCCATACCCCTCGTAATTCACCTAAGATCTTGCAAATAATGGAGATAGGGTTGCAGCTACGTCCACTACGAACGCGCGAAACTCACTCCGGGGAATGGCATCGCAAGGAATGTCTGGTGTATCGCCTTGAAAGCGCGTGTCGGTGGCACCCAAGTCGTTATGGTAGAAGACGTATCGCGGGACCGTCGCCGGTCGGACAAAGATGTTCTCCCGGACCTCCCCCCAGTGCAACCCAATCGCAGGGATGCAGGATCACCCGGGCAGACCGAAGACCCATTGGTCCAAGGGTTCCCACCCTGCTGTGCCCGGTGACCACCAGGGCAAAGATGGAGTCGCCGAGGCGTTCGAGGGAGCGAGTCACCGAGTCCTTTCCAATCACGGACGTCGGGAACGCCCGTGTCCCTCCGACGGGAAGACTCGTTGCGCCGAGTCCGGTATCCGCGAGGACGTCGTTGACACCAGCGCGAACGGCGAGCTCGGCCCGAACGGCGACCGCCCAACTCAGCCCACCGGCCACGTCGCGCGAGGCCAAAGAGAACGCAGTGAGCGCCAGAAGTATCATCAACAGGCTGACGATCATCGCGGCGAGGAGAGCCGATCCTCGATCGCCGGTCAACGGAATCCCCAGGGCCGGTGAACGGTGGCCGCCAAGGAATCCGAACGACCCACTCCACCCGACACCGCTCCGGCCAGAGCGTCCCGGTCGTCCATCGCCGTGGCGAGACGCACCTTGATCAGGCTGACCGTCGTCGGGTTGCTGACGGTCCCGCCGGCTCGGTCGACGAACTGGAACTCGAGTCCACCGGGTGCAAGGGGCCCGATGACCGGTTGGATCACCTCACCATTCGAGACCGAGCGAGCCCCGACCCACCATCGGCCACCGCTTTGGTACAGGCGAACTTCCATCACCTCGAAGAAGCGTACGGGGACCGGTACAATCAACGAGTCGGTGATTGGGGTTGGCACCACGAGCGCCGCGGCCCCGGATCCATCCTGGCAAACACCGCTTCTCGGTGGCCCGGTAATCGGCATCGGGTACCAGCCACTCTGGGTCTGGGCATGGCGGAAAATGGACAGACTGTCTCTTCCCGGGACCGGTAGACGGAGCGCCTGGAAACGGGACGTCGTGAGGAGAACACCGTCGACCGTCCGCCCACAGGTGATTCCTGTTCCCCGCCAGGCGCGGTAGACAATCCGCGAAGATTGCATGACGAGCACATCACTTGGAGAAAGCTCGGCCAAGTCATCTCGTAGGAGTTGTACGCCACCGGCCAGACGGGACCAGGATTCACTGCGCACAGCGCCGCGCTGTACCGTGCGCTGCATCTGCCCGAGCCATCCGAACCCAAGAAGAACCAGTGCGGCGGTCAGCACGACTCCCACAAGAAGTTCGACGAGTGTGACTCCGTGGCGTTGCATCACGTGCACGGCAGGGAGAGCGTTGCCGAATCCGCGATCTCGAGGGCACCCCGTGAAAGCGAAGTTCGAAGCGAGACGGTGAGACGAGGCGATGTTCCGGCCACGACCCAGACACTGCGGACACCGTCGCTCGTCAAGGAATCCGATGGGATGGTCCCACACGAGACCCCCGGCCCCGAACTGCGACTGAGTTCCGCCGCCGCTTCCGCCATGGCGAGCGCGACCCGAAGCCTGGAAGTCCCGCTCCACGAAGCTCTGAGCGACACCGCGAGCGCGAGGCTGGTCGGGAGGGCAGCCAGGGCGAGGATCACATAGGCCACCAGGACCTCGGTCAGGGCGAACCCACGTGGACGGTGCGACATGGGCCGAGACTAACCCGCTGGCGATACCGAACCGGGACCAAAGCAGCGCGGCCCGGCACACCGAAGTGCACCGGGCCGCAAGCCCCTCCTGGAGCCGCTCCTAGAACAACTGCGCCCAACCTCGGCTCAGTGGTACCGCGGTCGCCGCGCCATTCACGGCATTGGCGATCGCGCACGAGGAATAGTGGACCTCCACGTTCCCGCCGACCGAGCCCGCAGTGTTGACGCTGGCGCCCTCGGTCAGGACTGCGCCATAGATCTTGTTGCCGGTCCCGGACACCTTCATCTCGTTTCGGACGATGATCAGCCCCACCCACTCGAATCCACCGACAATCTCCATGTTGCCATCAATCAGAAGGATCCCCTGCCCCCGCGTCCCGGCCGCGAACTTGGTCTCGCTGCCCGTACCGTGCGCGATGGGAAAATAGGTCTGGCACTCGGCAATGGCCCCCGCGGTCGGAGGGTTCCGGAACGGCTCACCGAAATTGAGCAACACGGACTTGTCACACACCGCGGGAGAGACGGTCCCATCCAACACAGGGCCCACGCCGGTGTAGGTTGAGGTCAGGGGCAGGTTTTTCACCCCCGGCTGGGCGGCGAGGGTCGTGTAGGTGTAGTCCAGGAAGTCCTGGAAAGTGGCGGAAGTAATCGTGGGGTCGTTGTCCACCGTCTTGGCCGGGAACCCAAAGATGTTGTTCATGTCCGTGGAGGCGGCACCGGTGCTGGTCGAACTCCGGATGCCCACGACATCGTCCGAGTTCCCGGCATCGACCGGTGCACATTCCCCGGCACTCCACTGAGGAGGAATGGCGTTGAAGCCGTCCACCACGAAAGAATTGCCGTTGAACTTGATCGGGTCCTGCACCGTCACGGCGGCATTCACCCCGATCGTCGGTTTGGCGATGCGCATCAGGGCTCCAAGGCTCTGCTCGGCCAGGATCTGACCGGATGGCGTCCGAAGTTGGCCGGTAGAGCGCACCATGAAGAGCGTGTTGTTCAACCGCCGGATCGTATCCGCGAAGGCCACTCCGCCACCGGCGGAAAGGCCGAACCCACTCGAAGTCAGTCTCCTAGCAGGGATGGCGAGCTCGGTCGGTGCCGCTGGCGTCCATACTGGCAGACTCAAGTAGGTCGTCGCAGGCACGTTGACCTGGGCATGCGCCAGCCCGGCTTCGGCTCCCTCGGCTGCCTGACCAGCCCAGACGGAGTTGTACCCCGTGATCTGTTCGATCCGGCCGACGAAGAACGTGCCGGCCACGAGGGCACCGATCACGACCAGCGCAAACACGCTGACCACAAGGGCGATGCCACGCTCGGATCGAAGGTTGGGGGTAACTCGCATAGCAACTCTCCTGTCAGTGACTCAACGTGTTCCGCAGCGCGATACTGGTCCGCAGCGACATATCACCCGTGGCGCGCTGGCTCGAGCCAGAGAGCGAGATGGCATCATCGGTCAGTCCCCAGATCAGTAGGTCGATGACGCGGACCTCTGCCGGATCGGCTGTGGCGGCATTCAGTTTGACCCCAGCCCGGTTGTAGTAATCGAAGATCACACCTTCCACCGGGTGGAGCGGGCCTGCCACCGCACGGTAGTTCGCTTCACCGAGACTCACGGATCGCGCCCCGAGATAGCTCTTGCCATCCGCTTCGACGTAGAGGCCAAAGCGCATGCGTTCGTAATACCGAATCGGACCTCCGACGAACACCTGACTCAAGGCCAGATTCACCCCAGGTGAGACCTCAGGGGTCGAGAACGTCAGCGTGATCGCCGAATCCCCACCGCAGAGCGCGGTGTTGTTCACTGCCGTCACGGTGAGGGGAATCCACTGGTCGTCGGCACCCGTATTGGGGTCGTTCTCGACGTAGAGCAGGAACCCATCGGTCAGCAGCGGCCTCCGGTTGCCGAAGACGGGCTTCCGGATGGACATCGCGGTGAGCGTGGGGACACCACAGGTCATGCCGATCCCCCGCATTGCCCGAATTTGAATCTCCTTCCGAGCCACGACTTCGATGTCGGACGTCACCACGTTGGTGGTCAGATTCGAGTCGTACCCGATTTCCCTGAGCTCCATCGGGAGCACGAGGCCTCCGGTCCGGACGTTGGACTGCATGTCGGCCTGGAGCATCTGGCCCTGCCCGACGCGGAGCGAGTTGACGAGGACCTTTCCGACGGCAGCTCCCACGATCAACATGATCACCATGGTGATCATGAGTTCGATCAGGGTGAAACCGCGGCGATCGTCGAGGTTCAACACGTGATACTCGTGGCGGCGGTGTCGGTCTTGGTGCGTCCGGCCCCGATCGGATAGTTCACGATCGACCGGACCACACGGGGGGACCCCGTCGCCGGGACCACCCAGGTTTCCGTAACGCCATAGGTCGTCACCGAACTCGAAGAGCTGGAGAACGCCGGGGCCGTACAGCGCGGAAAGGTCGAGGCAGCCGCAGCACGCAGCTTGTCCAGGCGCCTGGCGGCGACCTGACTGCCCACGGTCGCGAGACGACTGCCGTACAGTGTCCGTGTGGTCCGGCCGGTGGCCCCTCCAAGGGCAAGCAGCCCGATACTGAGAACGACCACGGCGACCAGAACTTCGATCAGCGTGAAGCCGTGTTGATTCCTGGTCACTCGATCCTCCCGTACCCCGAGATGGTCAGACTGTCGCTGTGGCTGTTCTTGCTGAACACCACCTTGATGGGCACCGCCGCGTTGACCAGCCCGGTCGGGAGGACCGTCACGTTCCCGCTGGGGGCGACCGTGACTCCGTACTCTCCGGTCAGGTTGGTGACCGCACCGATGGTGTCGGTCACCGCTCCGTTGGGAACCGTGATCCAAGCATTCCCGCCATTGAAGTTCAGCGTGGCGGGTTTGCGGGTTTGCAGGGCAACGATGCGAGCCCGGGCGTAGAGATTGACCGTCGCACTCCGAGCGTTCCGGACATTCGTCAGCACCAGACTCTGGCCGATTCTGGGAGTGGCGATGGCCAGCATCAGCCCCAGCACGACGACGACGATCATCGCCTCGATGAGGGAGAATCCGGCCCGATTTCGGGTTAGAGCGGTCGATGTCCACATAAGATCTACACCCTGAGGAGGCAAGAAGCAGGCCCCTCGGTCGGGATTCGCAAGTCCATACATTCTAATGGGGTCTCGGAGTTACCGACCCATTATTATACACTTCCTGTTGACGTCAAACTACAAGTAATACGTTCATATGCAACAGATTACATGATTTAATTCCTAACATGATGTTGTGATACGATACGATATCGCGTCATGGTGTGCAAGCCACTAAACCGTCTACCGTAGCCGGGGCAACCGGCCCACCGGTTCCAACGAAGATGGCGCAGGTCCAGGTGGTTCCAGTCGCCGTTGCCGTCGCCCCCCATCCGCTCGGGGTCACATTGCTGAGCACCACGGTCACGCCCGGGGATGGGTTGTACGTGAGGGCGGCATTGGGGACCGGCCCGTTGTAGTAACTCACGTTGTTGGTGGTGTACGCCTCCTGGGAGGTGACCAGGTTGCGGAGGTCCCCCTTCATCTTGGCGTGGATCGCCTTCTCCTTCGAAGTGCTGAATTTGGGAATGGCGATCGCGGCCAGGATCCCAATGATCACCACGACCATGAGGAGCTCGATCAGCGTGAAGCCACGCCTCCGTTCGCTCGAGCGCTCTGGGTCCGTCATCTGATCACCAGGATCGAAGAGGTTTGTGGCGGCGCCGGCCGTCGGTCGGCGCCTGACCCACACGTTGCCCGACTACGGGCAGGTAATGACACCGTCGGTAGGACCACCGACCCCCGAGCTCACTTTGCAGGACTTGGTCCCGGCGGAGATGCTGGCGTTCTCGATTTCGACCGAATACGACCCCACCGCACCGGCACTCGCCTTGAACGTGTTGCCGCTGCTCAGGACGAAGTTGTACGGAGCCGCCTGGAGCGCCGCCGCCGCGCCATAAGTCACGTTATCGGAGAAGTAGGCCTCCTGGGCGGTCATGTAGTTCCGGATGTCGGTCTTGACCGAGGCCAGCTTAGCCTTGTCTTTCGTGGTCGCGAATTTCGGGATCGCGATCGCGGCCAGAATGCCGATGATCACGACCACGATCAACAACTCGATCAGTGTGAAACCCTTGCGATTACTCATCCTGCCTCCTTGGACATTCGGCGCTTCAACGCGCCTGCCCCGAGTCATTCCACTCCGTCCAGAATGGCAACGCCCATACCACGCGTGGATATTCTTGCCAACCCATTGACCCAGAAC
>QKDC01000174.1 GCA_003246755.1 Gemmatimonadota bacterium
GCCGTCGTGAAGAAAGAACCCTCTCCCACCCTGGGACTGTGGCGCGAGCCCCAGCCCCCAGAGTGGTGCCGTGCGCCACTCCGACGTCTCGGCCCGACCCTCCGTGTAGCCATCGTCGAGTTCGGGTCCCATGTCGTGTAACAGAAGGTCGCTGTAAGGGTGGACCTCGACTTCGGAGAGCGCGGCAATGGACGATGGTCCCGTTCGGAGCGTGGGTGTGTGGCACTTCGCGCAGCCGATGCTCGAGAACAGCTGGTCTCCCGCCACCACCTCCGGGTCACCCACATCTCGTCGTGGCGGCACACGAAGTGTGCGGAGATAGAACACAACCGCCTGCACCACGCTCGACGCCACTTCAGGGTCGGGCACACCATCACCCGCGAAACCGCCTACCTGCCTGTTGACCGGATCGTCGGGGAGCACATCGGAGGTGACTCCCATGTCCTCGCGGTACGCATTGACCGTTTGGTGAAGCAACGAGATCGCCGAGGCTTTCTTCCCGAATCTGCCGATGAATCGACCGCCGATTCTCACTCTCGAGGCATGGGTTCCGTCCAGAACGTCCTCGAGACGTGTCACCTCCGCGATGACGTCGGTTTCATCAACCAATTGTACCCGGCCCGAGATCCCGTCCTGATCGAGATCGTCGGGGTCTTCGAGCGCAAGCAGGGTCGCGTCGTCGACCGCCTCGAGGTACCCCAACCCAGTCACCGAAGGCGCAGTGAAGTGGGCCACCCCGGTCGCACCTGGAGGGACGACCTCCGCGATGTAGTTCAGAATGGCGCGGTGCTGAACCTGTGGCCCACCGGAGGTTCGCATGGGATCGAAGCCCCCTGGAATCGACCGGCCAAATCGGGTCAGGTTGAAGGCCGGATGACCCTTTCCATCACCGACGTGACAGCTCTCACATGAGGGGGCGACGAAGATGGGACCCAGCCCGTCAGCGGTCCCAAATACGCGGCCGAATTCCTCATCGCCGGCAAGGTGTTGGGCGATCTGCGCACCCGTGAGACCGGGAACCGTCCCAGCCAGATGCTGATCCTCTGCCGGCCCGTCGGGACTCAGAACCTCGCACGCCGCAACGAGAAACACCCCCGAGAAAAGAGTCGCCCATCGATGTTTCGTCATAGATAAAACATATATTCGTTCAGCCTAACATCGCAAGACGGAAGTCTCTTCACGTGGTTCCGCCCGGTACGGGTCTCCTAGGGGTTTCTGTTGGCTACGAAGGCCAGGAATCGTCCGTCAGGGCTCGAGGAAAGCCGCGTGATAGCGGTGACGCCCTGATCCGAAAAATCCACCTGCCGGTCCCACCGCTGCCGTCGGGCATTCCACTCGAAGATCGCGGCACCACTCGCCATCAGGATCGTCCCGTGGGGTCGATATGTGAAGTACTCCTGTCCTGCAATGGTCGGCCCCACTTCTTCGATCGTCCCGTTATCCAGATCGAGCGTACGGATCGTCCAGTTCGTGGAATCGCTCTGATCGACGAAGCTCACGGCCCGCCGGCCCGGAACCTTGTTCAGCGATCGGCCGACCGCGGCAGCGACCGTATCGGGAGGGGCTGCTACCGTCCTCGTATCAGCCACCTGGAGTGTCGAAGGGCTTCCAAGCACATACAGCACAACGGTGTTCCCATCCACCCAGGCGTGGTACCCCACCGGTTTGATCTCCGGCAGAACCAGCACAGGGATCTTGCCATCGAGGGTGAATGCCCAGAGGCGCTGAGTACCGTCCTCCTCGACGCGGACCACCGAGAAGGCGGATCCATCGGGCATGATGGTAGGGGAGTACTCGCTCTCCGCCGTTCGTGTCACCGGAGTGATCGCCCCACTCGCCAGATCGATGGTGTAGGTGTCGGTCTGCCCATCCCTGAACGAGGTGTAGAGCAGGTGGGTCCCGTCGAGGGTGAACGAGGGTTGATTGTCGTACCCCGGTCGATCGGTGAGGTTCTTGACTTCCCCATCCTTTGGCGGCCAAGGGGTGAGCCAGACGTCGGTGCTCGGCGGGGAGTCTTGAGCCCACAGTGGGACGGCGAGAAGCAGGAACAGGAGTGACCGCATCGGAGCGCACCTCGTCGGGGGTAACTCCTCAATCTACGGCGCCTCCACGCCCGATACGAGTTGCCGATCGTATGAGCCGCGGTCATTATCCCTCACCCCGGACAGGACTGAACCTTGCGCCGACTCCGCCCCCTCCTGGCACTCGTGGCACCGCTGGTCCTCTCCGCTCCAGCACCGATCCTCGGGCAGGGCGACTTCGCCACCCTGATCCAACGACTCTCCGAGGGAGAGGGCTACTTCCCGAGCGACAACCTGGTCACCAATGAGAACTCCTACCTGCATGTGCTTGGTGATCTGAACGCAACGGGAGTCCGCGGTGGGGCCTACGTGGGCGTCGGCCCGGAGCAGAGCTTCTCCTACATCGCGACGATCCACCCCGAAGTCGCAATCCTGATCGATATCCGGCGCGACAACATGCTCCTCCATCTCCTCCTGAAGGCGATGTTCGAGGAAGCCCGGAACCGACTGGAGTACCTCTGTCTCTTGTACGGCCGAGCGCCACCTGAGGACCTGTACCTCTGGACCGACGTAACACTCGAGGCCATCCTCGACTATATCGACGGCGCACCGGCGAACCCCGCTCTACATGGTGAAAACCACCGCCGCCTGATGGAGGCGCTCACGGCGTTCGGGGTCCCGCTGAGCGATATGGACCGGGCTACGGTCCGGAGATTCCACGACGAGTTTGCTTTTGCCGGCCTGGACGTCCGCTACTCCACGCGCAGCCGCCGTCTCCGGCTCGACTTTCCAAGCAATCGAATGATCTATCTGGAGGTCGACCGTGAAGGGAACCAGGGTAGCTACCTGGCAACGGAAGACCGCTGGCGGGCGGTGCGGGATCTGCAGCTGAAGGATCGTGTGATCCCAGTCGTCGGAGACCTCGCTGGTCCATCCGCGGTCCGGAAGGTCGGTGATTACCTCCGCGAGATCGGCCTGACCGTGTCGGCACTCTACGTGTCGAACGTGGAACAGTATCTCTTCCGCGGGGGACTCTTCCCGCTCTTCGTCGACAACGTCCGCAATCTTCCGACCGGACCGAACAGCGTCATCATCAGGAGTTGGTTTTCGCGTCGCGGGGGCGACCCCTGGCCCGCCCTCCCCTCACAGGTCCCGGGTTACCGCAGCGCCCAGCTCCTTCAGACCTTTGCCCGATTTCACGCCCTCACGCGACAGCCGGAGTTGGTCGACTATTGGACCCTGATCTCCGATGTCGAGCCACGGCGGGCGGCCCTGCCGCCCCACTAGGACTCCCCCCACAATCCGGCCCGGGCTCAGCGCTCCCACCAGAGTGCCGGTCGGGCTCGGGGGTGATTTCCAATCTCGTTCAGGGTGGCGGCGTCGTACAGCCGCCCATTCAACATCACCTGTTCGACCCGCTCCGTCTGCCGGATGTCGGTCAGAGGGTTCCCGCCGAGCACGATGAGATCGGCCAGTTTGCCGGCTTCCAACGAACCCAGATCCCGGTCGAGCCCGAGATAGGTGGCACCGTTGATCGTCGCGACGCGGAGCGCCTCGACGGGGCTCATCCCGCCCTGCTCGAACATCCACAGCTCCCAATGCGCGCCGAGCCCCTGCAACTGTCCATGGGCCCCGAGTTGTACCAGGCCGCCTGCGTCGAGGATGGCCTTCGCCCCTCGGCCGATGGCGATGTGATTGAAGTCTTCGTCGCCGGCTGCCTTGAGGCGTCGCCGCGACCGCGAATCCACTTGCTCTCGCGGGGTGAAGGTGAGCAGATGCTGGTTCTCCCAGACGTTGGTGCGTTCGTAGAAGTAGTACTCACCCGAGAGACCGCCGTAGCCGACGATCATGGTCGGCGTGTAGCCCGTGCGGCTCCGCCCGAACAGGGTCGCGACATCGCGATAGACCACAGGCACGGGAAGGGAGTGCTCCACCCCGGTGTGACCGTCGAGGACCATGCTGACGTTGTTGTAGAGCAGCGATCCACCCTCAGGCACCACCAGCATTTCCAACTCTCGTGCCGCCTTGATAATCATCTGTCGGGCGTCTCGGCGGCGTTGGTTGTAGCTCTTCACCGAGAACCCGCCAACGGCTTTCATCCGCCGCAGATGTGACAGTGCATCATCGTAGGTCTCCACCACTGCCTTGAAGGGCGTCTCGGCTCCGTAGAGAATCATCCCGGTCGAGAAGAGTCGAGGACCGATTCGCACTCCCGCCCGCTGCATCTCAATGGCCGTAAAAACGTTCTCCGTGCTGTTCGAGGGGTCGTGCGAAGTCGTGACGCCAAACGCGAGGTTGGCCATGAGGGGCCAGTTGGCCTGTGCTTGGAGCCCGTTGCTTTCACCGCCCACGTGAGCATGAACGTCGATGATGCCGGGCATGAGGGTCTTCCCGCTCACGTCAACGCGGTGCGCTCCTGCGGGTACGTTGGTGCTGGTGGCCGGGCCTACGGCCACGATGCGATTCCGGTTCACCACGATGGTGCCGTTCTCTATCACACCACCATCGGGTCCATTCATCGTGATGATCCGGCCACCGACGAATGCGACGCTGCCCGTGGGCACGTCGCTCGCCACCGTGAAGCCGACATTCACACCCTCGGCTTCCGGGCTGTCGGGTGTTGCCTGCCCGCCCTCGACGAAGGTGAAGCTCTCGGCCAGATCACGGGAGAAGTATTCGGCACCCAGCGTCCAGTGCACGCTCCTGCTGTCGGCGGACCAATGGAGATAGAACCCGGCATCCCTGGAGACTTGGGCCACGGGGTATCCCTTGACGGAGGGACCCAGGTCCACCGTACGACCGGAGTGCGGGAACGCCGCGACGTAGGACTTGAACCGTTCCTCGAAGGCGACCCACTTCCCGTCGGGCGACGGGACGATCTGGGTGGCGTTGTCCGACCGGAAATGCACCATCCGGTCACCGCCGGTGAGGTCGACGCTGTAGAGAATTGATTTCTGGTTCTCGAAGCCACTCAAGTAAATCCGCGTGCCGGTGTGATCGAACATCGGTTCCGATCCACTCCGGGTGACGCGTCGTGGAGCGGCCGATACATCCACGGGCACGATGAAGATCCCGGTGTTTTCGCCATAGGTCGGGCCGCGGACACCGTCACCACCTACCGACCGGTAGACCACCCATTTCCCATCCGGCGAAAAGGACGGTTCGGTGTAGTGACCGGGCTCCGAAACAATATCGCGAGCGGGGCGCCGTGCAAGCGGAGCGACCCGGACTCTGCCCTTCTCTCGATCGGTCCAGGTCGTGAACACCACGGAGGCCCCGTCCGGCGAGAAGGAGGGATCGAATTCCATCCGATCGTCACCCGTGAGCCTTCGCGGGGCGGCACCACCAATCGATGCAAGCCAGATCTTGCCGAGCGCCGAGTAGACAACCGATTGGTCGTCCGGAGCCGTAGCGACGTCTCGCAGCATCTTCACGCTGAAGGAGTCCGGGGCGACCGTCTGGGCGAATCGAACCGCCTCGTGGACCGTCTGATCCACCTGTGCCGTAAAGGGGATCCTGGTGGCGTTCCCCGTCGCCACATCCACTCGCCAGATTCCGCCTTGGGCCCAGATCACGATGGCCTGACCGTCGGGTGTCCAGTCGTACTGGGCGTAGACTCCATGGATGGCCCACGCCTCCTGCATGTCGCGGTCGAGTCCATCCCAGACGGGTCTCTCTTCTCCTGTCGCAAGGTCGCGCAGGAAGAGCACCGTCTTGTACCGGACTCGCCGAATGAACGCGAGCTGCTTGCCATCGGGACTCGGCGCCGGGGTAATCGATCCACCCGGCGCTCGGCTCACCGTCCGCTCTTCACCGGTCGTGAGGTCGCGGCCCACGATGGCGTAGATCACTCCGTACGGGTCCTTGTTGTATTCGAATTGGGTACCGGGTGTGACGTCCTTGCTGTAGTAGAGGGTGTTTCCGTCCGGGGAGATCGCGGGCTCGCCGGCATCCTTCTGGGCACTGATCCTATCGGTCACCAGGAGACCCGTTCCCCCACTCCGGTGGTACATCCATACCTCACCCGCACCGAGCGAGCGGGATTCCACGTAATGCTTCCGGACAAAGACGTATTCCCCGTCGGGCGACCAAGCGGGGCTGTTGACATCGCGCACTTTTTCCTTCGTGACCTGGGTCGGTAGTAGGCCATCAGGCCGAATCAGCCAGACGTTGTTGTTCCCATCCCGGTCGCTGGTGAAGGCAATGTGCTGACCATCGGGGCTCCACCGTGGTTGGACATCAAAGGCGGCCCCCGAGGTGATCCTGGTGGCCTCTCCTCCCGTCATCGGCATGACATAGAGGTCGCCGAGCAGGTCGAAGACGATCTGGGACCCATCGGGACTGACATCCACGTTCATCCAGGTACCCTCACTCGTGGTGAAGGCAATGGTGGAGGTCGGTCCGAAGGAAGCACTCACATCCCACGTCCCTGCACTCGAGTCACTCTGGGCTCGAAGGGCCGCCGGTCTGGCCAGCCCACCAACGATGAGGAGGGTGAGAGCAACGATCTTCACGAACGATCCCGGGAGGTGGGGGCGGTCTCGATGCATGCAGCAAACTCCGATTCGGTAGGTGAGTCGAGTCTCCCGGGAGCATGACCCGGGAGACATCCATATCGGGGCGTCCTTGGGAGCTCCCGTCAGTTCGATCCCCCGGCGGCGATCCGGTCGAGGATCACGCCGAGCTGCTTGATCTCTTCGCCGTAGCGCGCCCAATCGCCGTCCCGCTGGGCCTGGAGCGCTGCTTCATAGAGACGCCGCGCCTCGGTGATCAGGGCGGCGATGCCCGAATCAACCGCGCCGCGGGTCGATACGGTGGCCGCGGGCGAGTCCGTCGTTGCAACCACGGCAGTCGGGTCGATCGGGCCGCTCCCATCACCACCGAAGAGTTGGCGGAGGGCCCCGTCCAGGGTCTCCCGCATGACGACCCGATTCTGATACGCCACCACGACCTGCTTCAACTCGGGGATCCGCCCTCCCTCCGCTTGCAGGTAGAGCGGCCGGACGTACAGCAGTGATGACTCAATGGGAATCACGAGAAGGTCGCCCCAGATGACTTGGGAGCCACGTTGATCCCAGAGGGATACTTGCCGAGAGATATCCGTGTCCTGGTTGATCCGGTTTTCGATCTGCTTCGGGCCAAAGACCAGGCTCTGCCTGGAGAGTTGGTACACGCGAAGTTTGCCATAGTTGTCGCCATCATTCCGTGCCACCATCCACGCCGCGAGATTGTCCTTCCCTCTCGGTGTGAACGGAACCATGTAAATGAACTCCGCCTCCGATTCCTCGGGCAGGCGCATGACGATGTGTCGCATGAAGGGCACCGACCCATCGGCCACGTCCACCGCCGGAATCTGCCACTGGTCCTCCCGCTGGTAGAAATCCACCGGTGAGTCCATGTGGTAGGTCGTGTAGAGGCTGGTCTGCACCCGGTAGAGATCGTCGGGATATCGGATATGAGCCCTGAGGTCGGCCGGCATGTCGTCCATGGAAACGAACATGCCGGGGAAGATCTTCGACCACGTCTGAATCAGGGGATCGTCGGCATCGCTGATGTACGCGGAGAAGGCCCCATCGTATGCGTCGATCACGATTTTGGCACTGTTCCGCATATAGGTCGTGCCATCATTCAACCGTTGTGCGTAGGGATACCGGTTGGTGACCGTGTAGGCGTCGAGAATCCACTTCAGGGTCCCGTCATCCGCGATCACCATGTAGGGATCCCGGTCGAACCGGAGGAAGGGGAAGGCCTTGGCGGCCCGGCCCTGGATGTCTCGATAGTAGAGCACACGGCTCTCGCCGGTGATGTCGCCCGAGAACAGGATCTTGGAGGAGGCAAAGCGGGTGGCCAGAATGATACGACGAAGGATGTTACCGACCTTCACCCCACCTGAACCTTCGTACGAGGCGTAGACGTTCTCCTCCCCCGAGGGGTGGTCGAACTCACGCTGGGCCGTCTTGACGAACACGTACTCGCCAGTTCGCTCACCGTAGTAGATCTGCGGCCGGGTGACCTCGAGTGAGACGCTGGAGGTGGGTGGCAAGTCCTGAATGAACAGGACGGGGAGTCCTTCGGTGGTCACCTGATTGACGGGCGTGAGGGTGAGTCCCATCCCATGGGTGAACGTCAGGTGCTCGTTGATGAAGGTCCTGGTCGGGAGGGACGCGGAGTTGAGTTCCCTGGGCGAGAGCAGGACCTGCCGGTACTTGCCATCGATCCAATAGCGATCGTCGTCCACGTTGACAAAATCGTAGTAGGTACGGATCTCCTGCAGTTGACCAAACGTCTGGAGCAGCGGGTCGCGGTCCCACAGTCGGACGTTTTCAATCGTGGCCACATTCGACCGGACATCCGCCAAGGTGAGTGAGGCCTCGCTCACCAGATCCCGGGTCTCGACCTTGTCCAGGCCCCATGCCTTCCGGGTCGCTTCGATGTGGTACTGGAGATACGGAGTTTCTCGAGTGAGTTCCGTCGGGGCGACCACGAACTTCTGGATCATCTGCGGCGAAACTCCCCGTCCCAGGACCGCTACCACGATGTAGGCTCCGATGGACCAGGCCCCATAGCGGACCAGCTGGCCCCGGAATCCACCGATCAGGACCACCAGACCCGCAACCGCGGCGAGGATCGTGGTGGTTTTGAGCGCTGGAAGTAAGGCATTCATGTCGGTGTAACTGGCACCGATCAGGGGGCCGGTATTCGAAAAGAGCAGGTTCGGGACCTCGACAAACCAGAGTCGGAGCGCGGTGAGCAGCATCAACGCCGCCAGGAGAACTGCCAGGTGGAGTCCTGCCGACCGTTCGATATGAAGTTGTTTGGGGCGGAGGATGATGTCGCCCCGGATGAAGTACACGGGAACCAGCATCAGCAGGAGGAGCACCACCAGGCTCGAGAGGGTGGCGACACCGGCCGCGATACCCGGGAGGATGAAGACATAGAAGCCGATGTCGCGCGCGAAGACGGGATCGGTTGTCCCAAACGGGGTCCGGTGAATCACCTGGAGCACGAGATCCCAGGCCGGTGTGGCTCCGAGTCCGGCCAACAAGCCGAGGCCGAGCGAGGCGGGAAGAATGAGGCGGCGAACGGTTGCCGTCACATCGAGCCGCTGTCCGGGTTGACCCATCGGTATGACGAAGGGGTTGGGGACGACACCCCGTTGCGCCACGCGGAGGTTCACGAAAATGAGGAGCCCGGTGAACGTGCCGACCCCAAGAAAGAGGAGCAGCTTGGTGACGAGTTCGCGGGTGAAGACGACCTGGTAGCTGATTTCCTGGAACCACCACCAGTCGGTGAGGAGTCCTGCCGCGGCCGGGAAGAAGAGGACGAGCCCCACTGCCGCGGCAAGGAGGACGAGGAGGGCAAGGCGTTGTCGTGTCATGGAGGATCCTACTTGATTCCCACCTTTGTCACAAATTCCCCGTACCGTGGATCCGTGCGGAGTGGTCCGTACATGGGATCCAGGTGCAAGTAGATCAGACCGGCCGATCTCGTTTGGAGTGCCTTGTCGAGCCAGTCAAAGGCGCGGTCGAGTTCACCCACCCCCGCATAGCCGATGGCCATCATCTCGCCCCGAACATACTTGTGGTGTGAATCTTCCTCGAGCCGCTCCAAGATGGCGCGCGCCTCCTCATCTTCTCCCAGGGATGCCAGCGCACACACGATCATGGCATCATGTGACCGGATCGCCGTATTCAGCGACTGCCCTTTCTGAAGCGTCTTGAGTGCTTCCTCGTTCCGTCCCAGGGCGAGTTGAGCGGACCCCGTGTCGACATACGCCTGGGAATACAGCGGTTCGAGGTCCAACGCCTTGGAGGCCTGGGTGATCGCTTCCTCGTATCGGCCCGCGAACCCGAGAAATCGCGCGATCCAACGGCTGAAGGGTGCTGACAACGGATCGAGGACCACCGCTTTCCGCAACTCCTCGATGGCGTCGTCCAATCGGCCCACGCACGGAAGTACGGTCCCGTAGACGAAATGGGCCTCGGCGTAGTTGGGGTTGTATCGCACTGCGTCCGCCAGGGCCTTCGCGGCTCCAGCGAAATCCCACTCGTACCACGAGAGGACTTTACCAAGCGAGGTGTGCGCTTCAGCCAGGGTCGGTTCCAGTTGGATCGCCCGGGCAGCCGCGGACTTGGCCCGCGGGTAGGCTTCGGCCGGTGCGACCCAGTTATCGGCAAGACTCGCCCAGCAGTCGGCGATTCCCGAGTACACCTTGGCGTACCCGACGTCGATGTCCAGGGCCTCCTCGAAGAAGGCGAGGGCCTTGCGGATGGTGTCCCCCGACCGATCGACGCTGCCCAGGAACCGACCCTTCAGGTAGAGCGTATAGGCATCGAGATTCTCCGTGGTGGGCTTGACCAGTTGCTGGTTTCCACCGACCAATTGGACGTGCAACGCATCGGCGATGGCCTGGGAGATCTCCTCCTGAATGGCAAACACATCTTCGAACTGTCGGTCGTAGACGTGCGACCAGAGCTGATACCCGTTCGTCACATCGATGAGTTGGGCCGAAATCCTGATCCGATTCCCGATCTTCCGGACGCTCCCCTCGAGCACCGTCTGCACCCCGAGCTTCTCACCGATCTGCCTGATGTCGAGTTCCTTTCCCTTGAACGCGAACGAGGACGTACGTGAAGCCACCTGGACGTCCGGGATCATCGCGAGGGCGTTGAGAATCTCCTCGGTCATGCCATCGCTGAAGTATTCGTTCTCGGGATCGGCGCTCATGTTGCGGAGGGGAAGCACGGCAATCGACTTCTCCGGGGCGGCCTGGCGTGCGCTCACACCACCACCCGGCGTTTGGCCGTCTCGTCGGATCGCCCGCAGGAGTTCCGCGAACTCGCCGGCGGTGGGGAAGCGATCGACCGCCGTTCGGGCGAGCGCCTTGGTGACGGCGGTATCCAACGCATCCGGGATGTCCCGCACCGCCTTCGCATGAGGCACCGGAGACATGAACCGTTTGGCGATGACACCCTGGGCGGTCGCCGCCGTGTAGGGTTGTTCCCCGGTGAGCATCTCGTAGAGCACGCAAGCGAGGCTGTAGATGTCGCTGCGTCCGTCGACGACGCTTTCGGCGGTCGCCTGCTCCGGACTCATGTAGGCCGGAGTTCCGACGGCGAGTCCGGTCTGGGTGATGGATCCCCCCATCTCACTCACCGCCTTGCCAATGCCGAAGTCGGCCACGAGGGCAGCACCCTCGTGCATCAGAATGTTCTCCGGCTTGATATCCCGGTGGATGACACCCTGACGGTGCGCGTAGTCGAGCGCAGAGGCGATCTCGGAGGTAATCCGGAGGGCATCGTCGAGGGGAAGCATCTTCTCGCGAGTAATCCGGTCCCGCAGGGATTGGCCCTCCATGTTGGGCATCACATAGAACAACAGGTCGCCCGCAGATCCCGAGTCGTGGACGGGAAGAATGTGCGGATGGGTGAGTCCGGCGGCGATCCGGATCTCTCGGTGGAAACGATCCGAGCCCATCTCGCCCGAAATCTCCGGCCGCAGGACTTTGATGGCGACCTTGCGACCATGCCTGATGTCTTCGGCGAGGAAGACCACGGCCATCCCGCCCTCACCGAGTTGTCGCTCGATGCGGTATCGCGTTCCGAGGCCGTCCTGGAGTTGTTCTTGGAGAGTCGACACGCACCAATGATACGCGGCGGCAAGTGCCCGGCAAGCCCGGACTGCCGCGTGGAGTCGTCCCTCGCCCGACTCCTATCCGACTCGGTACCAGGCTTCCCGGCACCACCGGGAGTGGATCAACCGACTCCCCTTGGCCTGCCTCCTCGCCGAGGGGTGACCACCCTCGGACTCGCGGCCATGAGGAGCGCGGCGAGAGCCTGGAGGCGTTCTCCCCAGAAGACCCTCCGTTCGTCCGCGACCTCCCGGCTGGGCAACCCGACGTGCTGCACCTGGACGGAGGACTTCGTCGGGCCCTTGGCCATGAAGTAGGCCTGCACCAGGGTGCCGTCCTCCCAGGTACAACGAATGGACTTTTCCTTTGATGAGGTTCGGATCGTTGGCTCGTGATCCGGAAGCCACCGCTTCCGGGAGGACTTGGTGCTGAAGGCCTGATAGAGTTCTCGGATCGGGACAGCGATGGTTTTGCTCTTGTTGACCTCATAGGCGCCGGTTCTCCGCTGTCCTACTTCGCGAAGACCCTTGATGCGCTCGTATCCCACGGTCACCATTTGCGCCCACCACGGACCCACCTTGTACTTCTCGCCGACCAGTCGCGCGATGTCCCGGTGTGGCAGGTCCATCGCCTTATGCCGGTCGAGCGCACAAACCCACTTGGCCCAGTCGCAACCCGTTGCCTTCTTCACGGCTTCGTCGGTGTATCCCGCCAAGCGCGCGAAGCTCTCGGGGCTGGGAGGTGTGGCCGGGCTCTCCACCCCCGAAGAGAGCGAGGCGTTGCGGGGGTTCGAGGTGAGGATACGGGTCCGGGCCGTCGTATAGGCTTCCCCGGTCTTGCGCATGCGCGCGCGGACCAGGCGTTTGAGGTCTTTCTGACTCGGCATGGAGGAATCTCCTTTGGTCAAGCCACGCGCGCACACCCCCCAGCGGCGGCGCCACCTGGCGACGCAAAGGACCGTTCGGAATGCCGACCCGGGAGTATGCCCCCCTTTGCCTCACTGGGACCCCTGCTGGGGAGGGATCGAAGAGGTTGGGCGTGGATCAGATCGCCATCACCATTATGGAGATATATTCGGGGACTTGCAACCCGACCACTCCCTCCCCGGAGGCCCCAATGAGACCTGCAGGAATTCTGGCCCTTTCGGCCCTTCTCTTCGCGTGCGGTGGTGAAACGCCGGAGGCTGGTGCTGACGATGCCCAGGCGACCGTTGCCGATGCCATGGCTCCCGTCGCGGACATGATACAGAACTTTCAACCGATGAAGCTCGAGGAGCGCGATGTCGAGCGGTTCATTTCCGTGCTACAGGAATTCGAACGAATGGGTGTGAAACTCAACGAGAACGTCGGAGAGAACCCCTCAGACATCTCGAGTGTGTTCCAAGGATTGGGCGCCAATGCGGAGGCGATGGCCGTGCTGCGGGACCACGATCTCGACGTGATGAAGTTTCAGCAGCTGGGTATGTCAGTCATGATGGCCGCGGCGGCTTCGGAGTTGGGAGACCAGTCACCCGACATGGCGGCGGAACAGGCCCGACTCGAAGAGATGAAGGCCACGCTCCCGCCGGAACAGTACGAGGCGATGATGAGTGCTCGAAAGAACGCCGAAGCGATGATGGTGTCGATCCAGAATCAGCCGGCAGGGAATGTGGAACTCGTGGCCCGCTATCGCGACCAACTGGAGGCCATCGGGAACAAGCAATGATCGAGTAGAGGAGAATCTCGATGCGGGTGGCCACCGCCGTTGCCGGATTGCTGACCCTGCTGGTCGTCTCCGGGGGAGTGAGGCCGGCTGAAGCGCAGCGCTGGGATCGACGGGCCCGCATCGAGCCCAACCTCCCCTACGACGGCAAGTTCACCTTCGCCCGTATCCGGTACACGGTCCACCGCCGAAGTGGCTGGGAGTTCGACTACCCCACCATGGAACGGCACCTGATGACCATGATGGAGACGGTCACCGGACTCAGACCGCATGTCGCCGGGAGTAACGTCCACGGCCTCGACGATCCCGAGCTCCTGAACTACCCCATCGCCTATCTGTCAGAGCCTGGTTACTGGATCCCAAACGAGGCCGAGGCCAAAGGACTGCGGGAGTATCTCGCGCGCGGGGGCTTCCTGATCGTGGATGATTTCATGCGGGGGGAGTGGTACAACTTCGAGGAATCAATACGAAAGGCGCTACCTCAGGCACAGATCGTCCGGCTCGACCTCTCGCACCCGATCTTCGATGCCTTCTTCCGCATCAAGACGTTGGAAATGTCGTATCCCCACGATCCGTATCTCCAGGCCGAGTTCTACGGGATTCACGAGGACAACGATCCCTCCAAGCGGCTCATGGTGGTGATCAACTACAACAACGACATCGGCGACTACATGGAGTGGTCGGGCGAGGGATGGTGGCCGGTCGACACGACCAACGAGGCGTACAAGTTCGCGATCAACTACATCATTTATGGACTAACCCACTAGACGGATGGCCGAGCCGATCGTTCGTCTCAATACTGCGCTCGAAGGCCGCTACATGGTCGAGCGTGAATTGGGCCACGGTGGCATGGCCACGGTCTACCTGGCAACGGATCTCAAGCACGGACGTCAGGTCGCGCTGAAGGTCCTTCATCCCGAGCTCGCGGCCTCGCTCGGTGCCGATCGGTTTGCCCGAGAAATAGAGATCGCCGCACGTCTCACGCATCCCCATATCCTGAGCCTGCTCGATTCCGGAGTCGCCGACGGGCTGCTGTTCTACACCATGCCGTACATCGATGGGGAATCACTGGCCCAACGGCTCGACCGCGAGGGCCAGCTCCCCCTCGACGACGCACTCCAGCTCACCAGCGCGATCGCCGACGCGCTGGGTCATGCTCACGCGCACGGGGTCATCCACCGCGACATCAAACCCGCGAACATTCTGCTCGCGGACGGTCAGCCCGTCGTCGCTGACTTCGGGATCGCCAAGGCCATCTCGGAAGCCGGGGCCGAGAAACTCACGGAAACCGGCCTCGCCGTCGGTACCCCGCACTACATGAGCCCCGAACAGGCCGAAGCCACCGGCCGCATCGACCGCCGAAGCGATGTTTACAGCCTCGCTTGCATGTTCTACCACATGGTGGTGGGCGAACCGCCGTTCACCGGCCCGAGTGCGCAGGCGATCCTCGCCCGTCACGCGCTCGACCCAGTGGCGCCTGTCTCGACAGTACGTGGAGTGATTCCCCCCTCGGTGGACGTGGTGCTCAGCAAGGCCCTCGCCAAGGCGCCTGCCGATCGTTATGCCTCAGCAACGGCGTTTGCGACCGCACTGGAAGAAGCGAGTCGGGAGGACCCAACGGTCAAGCGACGACGCTCGACCCTCCAGCGATCGCTGGCGGGTGCGGCCTTGGTGCTCGTGGTAGCCTTGGGAGGTTGGTGGGCGGTTGCGCGAGGTGACGGTGGACCCAACATCGAGCGACTCGCGGTCCTCCCGCCCGTCGCCGGGAGTACAACGCCCGACCGGGAACCTGTGGTGCTTGGGATGTACTCCGCCCTGCTCACCGAACTGGGACAGGCCGGTGTCACGGTGATCGGCAGCCTCCAATCGATGCAGCGATATCGTACCACGACCATGACGGTGGCAGAGATCGCCGCCGAACTCGGGGTGGATGCGGTCATCGAGCCCACTATCTATTGGGCGGGGGACAGTGTGGGGCTGGGGGTCCGCATGATCGACGGCAGGAGCGAGGAGGCACTCTGGTCGCGGTCCTGGGAGGCCGATGCCCGAAACGTGGTCACTCTCTACCGTCAGGTCACGAGGGGCATCGCCGCTGAGATCCAACTCGCACTCACTCCCTCAGTCGTCAGCCATCTCGCCACGGCTCGTTCGGTCAACCCCGAAGCCTATGAGGCCTGGCTCCAGGGGAGATTCTATAGCGGCAAGCTGACACCCAGCGATCTCGAGACCGCAACGGAGTACTTCAATCTCGCGCTGGAGAAAGATCCTGACTTCGCCCCAGCCTATGCCGGTTTGTCCTGGGTATGGATCGCGAGCCAACAGATGGGCTATGTCTCTCCAGCAGAGGCGACCCCCAAGGCCGTGGAGGCCGCGAGGCACGCGCTGGCACTCGATAGCTTGCTGGCCGAGGGCCATCATAGCCTAGCAACGGCCGAAGGATGGGCCAGTTGGGATTGGGAGCGGGGAGAACGGGGCCTCCGCCGCGCCATAGCACTCAACCCGGCGGACGGGGATGCCCGGGCCGACTATTCCCATTTTCTACTCGTCCTCAAGCGGTTCGAGGAGGCTGAGCGCCAGATCGACAGCGCCCTGGCTCGCGACCCGATGAACCTCAGGTACATCGGGTTCCGTGCGGTCATTTATATGAATACCGGTCAGCGTGACAAGGGATTTCAAGAGTTTCGCCGGATGCTCCGAGTTGCGCCCAATCACCCAGTGGCGTTGAGCGTGCTCGCCGACGTGAGTCACGAGTTGGGTCGCGAGGACTCAGCGGTCTACTACCAGACCACTGTGCTCGAGTTGACCGGCGAAGCTGAGTTGGCCTCCGTGATCCGAAAGGACTACGAGGAAGTGGGGTATCGAGAAGCGATGCGTCAGGCTGGGGACTTGTTGGCCCGAGGGGCCCAGGAACGTTTCGTGCCCCCGATGATGGTCGCGAAGCTCTACGCCCATGCGGGAGACGTGGAGCAGACCCTGCACTGGCTCGAGCGTGGAGTCGAAGGCCGGGAACCCAATCTTCCCTACATCGGGGTGACACCCCTCTTCGATTTCGTCAGGGGCGAGCCTCGTTTCAAGGCAATTCTCGAGGCCATGCATCTACCCTGGGTAGACGACTGAGCGGTTACCGGATCGCTTTCAACTCCTCGAACCAGTTCTGCACCACGATCAACTCCCCTGCCCCCTGCTCGGCGCCCCGCAGCCGGACCATGATGAAGCGCTGATCGTCCGACGTCACGTCGTACGAACGGTTTCGGGCTCCAAGGCCACGGTACGCCGTGGTTGGAAACAGGGTCCGTTGGGCTCCGGTGGCGAACGTCGGGCCCGGGAGGACCTCCACCGAATTCATTGCCGTAGGGCTCCGGTAGAACAACTCCCGCCCACTGTGAGCCCACAGGGGCTGCTCGCCACCACCGGTCGAGATCTGCCACTTGGCGTCGCCCGCGTTCGGGAAGGGCCGCACGTACACTTCACGCTGCCCCGACTCGTTGGAGCCGTACGCCAGCCATCGTCCGTCTGGCGAAAGCGCCGGATGGAACTCGGGGAATTCGGTCGTGAGCAACGGGGTCGGCGCGCTATCCTCGCCCGGCCGCATGGCGTACAGGTCACCCCAGTCGCCGGTACCGGGGGCACTTTCGCGAAACACGATCCAGCGCCCGTCCCGCGAAGTTTCAATTTCCTGGAGGCCCTGGTCGCGGTCGAGCAGCAGCTCCGCCACCGCGCTTCCGTCGGCCCGCTTGGCGTAGAACTGTTGGTCCCCTTCGTCCCGATTGGACTGGAAGTACACCTCCTGCCCGTCGGGCCGCCATGCGGGCCTGAGGTTGAGGCTGCCTTCGAAGGTGAGTTTGGAGAGCGGCCCACGATCGAGCTGCTTGACCCAGAGCTGGGTCTCGGCCTCCGACTGAATGCTCACCGCCAACCGTGTGTCATCCGGCGAGAGCGCGAGAGTCGTGAATCGTCCCGTCCACCCCGGTTCGACCTCGGTTGCGACGCCATCCCTCGTCACCCACACCAACTCGTCCGGGCTCTGGGCCGTGACCCCGGTCGTGTAGACGAGCGTGCCCGTGGAGGACAGTGCAAGGTCCACGGAGCCTACGAACCGCGTCGAAAGGCCCTCCACGAGGGATACCGCATCACCGGTCAGCTCCATCCGGTCCTGGTCGAACGGAGCCGCCATCAGCGTTCCATTCGCCGTCACGTAGACCAGGTGCCCGGACGTGGCATATCGCGCGAGGATGCCCCGGGTGAGGATACGGTGTTGCCCTGTGGCTCGGTCGGCCACCGCAACATCCGCCTCCTCGAGGTCTCCTCCGAGGCCACCCCGGCCGACGACGACAAAGAGAACGCCTTTACCGTTGGGGAGTACCTCCGGCCGTATGTGGCCGCTCTCGTTTTGCGAGGTGTCGATGGTGGTGAACGCGGTTGGCACACCACCGGTGGCGGGCACGGTCGCGAGTCCATTTGGGCCGCTCAGATAGATGAGCCCATCAGGGCCCCAACTCCCACCGAAGATTTCCACACCGGAGTCCGCGACCGTGAGCGGTGGCCCCCCACCCAGCGAAACAACCTCCACCCTGGAGGCCCCACCCCGACGCGCGAGGATATACGCCACCCGGCTGCCATCCGGCGAGAAGAACGGCTCACCCGCGCCTTCGGTGCCGGGCAGGGGCGTCGCTTCGAGCTGGGAGAGCGACCGCAGCCAGAGCTGCTGCTGACCTGCACCATCCCGCGAAGGACCTCGATACACCAGCCGTGAGCCGTCTGGTGAGATGGCCAGCCGCGAGAGGAAGAAGGGCATGAGCGCCTGGTCATCCGGCATGGCAACGCTGAATCGGGATACCTGCAAGGCCGGCTCAGGACGCGGACGTAGCCAACCCCACAGGGCCAACAGCCCGAGAACCGCCGCGAGACCAGCGAAGATGCGGGTGCGTTGTTTGGTCCGGCCCGATGCCTGGTCTGCTGTCGCCGATGGAATGCCAAGGGTAAACGCGGGATTGGAGAGTGCCTCAGAGAATTTCGCCGCACTGGTAAATCGATCGGCCGGGCTCTTGGCGAGGGACTTCTGAATCGCCGCATCCACGTTCGGCGGGACCATACTGCGCGACCGGGTGATCGGCGTCGGAGTATCGGAGAGGATCCTGGCCACCACGGCCTGCACACTGGCCCCAATGTGCGGCGGCTCCCCCACCAGCATCTCGTAGGCCATCGCGCCGAGGGCGTAGATGTCGCTCCGGGCATCGAGTGCGCGATCGCCGGCCGCCTGCTCCGGACTCATGTAGTGCGGTGTGCCGAGCGAGAGACCGGTTTCGGTGAGCCTGCTTCCCCCCGCTTGGGAGACCGCGAGCGCGATACCGAAGTCGGCGACGAGTGGCTTCCCACGCTGGAGCAGGATGTTCTCGGGTTTGATGTCGCGATGCACGATCCCTTGTTCGTGCGCAAAGTGGAGCGCGTCGGCGACGTCCTTGACGATGGCAACGGTTTCTTCGACGGGGAGTTGCTTCTCCCGCATCATCCTCCCGCGAAGCGTCTCGTCTTCGACGTACGGCATCACGTAGTAGAGGTATTCGGGCGAGGTCCCCGCTTTGCCGCTGTCATAGAGTGGCAGAATGTTCGGGTGCTGGAGATTGGCGGTGACCTTGATCTCGGCGAGGAATCGATCGCCGCCGACGATGGCGGCCAGTTCCGGGCGAAGGACCTTGACCGCAACTTTGCGATCGTGCTTGAGGTCGTGGGCGAGGTAGACGGTGGCCATCCCACCCTCACCTAGGTGTCGCTCGATGCGGTAGGTGTCGGCGAGCGCAGCAGTCAGTCCGGCGATCGGATCGGTCAAAGGGGCCTCTGTGATATCGAAGCCCCGAATCTAGGGCCAGAACCGGCCCTGGACCAGCGGAACCACCATCAGACCCGGGTATTACCAGCGCCCCCGATTGGCCCGGCGCACGGGTATTCGTATACTGAGAGGATCATCCTTCCACCCGTCCCACCGGGGAGGACTCATGGCCAGCATCACACTCACGGTGAACGGCCACGCCCACACCGTCGATCTCCAGCCCGAAATGCCCCTGCTCTGGGCAATTCGGGACGTCATCGGGCTCACCGGCACCAAGTTCGGCTGCGGCATCTCCCAATGCGGTGCCTGTACGGTGCACCTCGACGGCCAGGCCGTCCGCTCCTGCCGCGTGCAGGTGGCGGATGCGGAAGGGCGAGCCATCACCACCATCGAAGGCCTGTCTCCCGACGGTTCACATCCCGTGCAGCGGGCATTCGCCGCCGAGGAAGTCCCGCAGTGTGGCTATTGCCAATCCGGGCAGGTCATGGCGGCGGCGGCACTTCTCGCGTCGAATGGCGCTCCGACCGATGAGGACATCGACCGTGCCATGGAGCGGAACCTCTGTCGCTGTGGCACCTACGACCGGATTCGCCGCGCCATTCACCGCGCCGCGAAGGAGGGCTGAGCCATGCCATCCATATCCAAGCTCACACGGCGTGATTTCCTGGCCCTCGGAGCGGTCGCTGGCGGAGGCCTGGCACTCGGTGCCTGGCTCCCCGGTCAGCAGCGTGGTTCTGCCGCCGACGCGTTGCAGCCGGGCGCCTTCGTGCGCATCGATCCCGACGGCAGCATTACGATCTGGATGGCGCGGGCAGACATGGGCCAGGGCGTGCGGACCTCGCTTCCGATGATCGTTGCCGACGAACTCGATGCCGATTGGAATCGGGTGGAGATCATCCAGGCGGACGCCCACCCGAACAAGTACGGCGGGCAGATGACGGTCGGCAGCTCGAGTGTGCGCCGCGGAGCGTGGACTCGTTTGCGTCAGGCCGGCGCCACCGCTCGCGAGATGCTGGTGACCGCGGCCGCAACACAGTGGGGCGTTGCGACATCCTCGTGCCGGACAGAAGCCAGCGAGGTGATTCATGTTTCATCCGGTCGGCGACTCGGCTACGGGGCGCTGGCCGATGCAGCTTCGAAGCTGCCGGTTCCAGCATCACCTCGCCTCAAGGAACCTTCCGAATTCAGACTGATCGGCACGCGGGTACCGCTGGTCGACACCTTGGCCAAGCTCACCGGCGCTGCAGGATTCGGGATCGATGCCCGCACACCGGGGATGCGGTTCGCGACCGTGCTTCGCCCTCCAGTGTTTGGTGGCACGTTCGACGGCTGTGACCCCGCGCCAGCCCTGGCCATCCCCGGGGTGAGCGACGTGGTGGAGATCAGTTCGGGCATCGCGGTTGTGGCCGACAACACCTGGGCGGCATTCGAGGGCATGCGCGCGCTCGAGGTCAATTGGCACCATGGTGATTTCACCATGAGCAGTGCCGACCTCTCAGCTGCGTTTGCCAAGGCTTTGGAGTCTCCCGGTGCGGAAGCACGGAAGAACGGTGATGCCGTTGCAGCCCTTTCCGGCTCAGCCAAACGCATTGAAGCGATCTACGAAGCACCGCTGCTGTCCCACGCTACCATGGAGCCCATGAACTGTACTGCCGATGTTCGGGCAGATCGCTGTGAGATCTGGGCGCCGACTCAGAACCCGCAAGGCACCCAATCCATTGCGATGAAAATCACCGGTCTTCCCGCAGAACGGGTGCAGGTGCACATCACGTATCTCGGCTGCGGTTGGGGCCGACGGAGCGCGATGGACTTCGTGGAGGACGCGGTCGAGACGTCGAAGAAGATCGGCAATCCGGTCCAAGTGGTCCGAACCCGTGAAGAAGACATGCGGCACGACTACTATCGCCAGGCAGGGATGTGCCGGTTCGAAGCGGGTCTGGACGCCGGCGGCCGGGTGGCTGCACTTACCTGTCGGGTCGCCTCGACTCCGATCTACGGCAGGGCCTTGGCCGTCGACGGCAACGGGGTGGACGGGATCGCCAGGTCACCCTATCGGTTCGCCAACTTCAGGGTCGAGAGCCATCCGGTCGTCACCGAGATTCCGATCGGGTACTGGCGGTCGGTTGGCCCGTCGCAGAACACCTTCTTCCTCGAGTGTTTCGTCGACGAGATCGCCCATGCCGCAGGTCGCGATCCTGTTGATCTCCGTCGTGAACTGCTCGGCGACAACACACGGGCTCGTGGTGTGCTCGACCTCGCCGCCGAGAAGGTCGGCTGGGGTACGTCACTGCCGGCAGGCAGAGCGCGTGGCATTGCGATCGTCGAAGACAAAGACTCGATCGTGGCGCAGGTGGCGGAGGTATCGATCGAAAATGGCGAACCGAAGGTGCATCGTGTGGTCGCGGCGGGTGACTTCGGTCAGGTGATCCACCCCGGCATCGTCGAGGCCCAGGTCTCGGGCTCAGTGATTGCGGGACTTGGTGCCGCGCTCGGCGAGGAGATCGTGCTGGAAAGGGGTCGGGTCGTGAGCGGGAACTTCCGTGACTACCAGATGATCCGGATGGCCCAGGCACCGGTAGTGGAGGTGCACATCGTACCGAGTACCGGAGATCCCGGCAGCGTGGGTGAGCCTGCCCTGCCCCCAATCGCTCCGGCGGTCGCGAACGCGCTATTCACTCTCACGGGGACAAGGATTCGGAAGCTGCCGATCCGGCTCTAGCGCTCCGGCACCGTCGCGGTCCGCTGAGACACCTGACCGGCGAGAAAGTAGCCGAGCGCGCGGTGTTCGGGGTTGGTCAGATTGGCCACGTTGCCTCTGAGGGAGGATGGTGGCGTAGAGAACGGACCACCATTCGGTGCCGTCTGCTCGAAGAGCGTAAACCAGTAGCGGAAGGCCTGCTCGGGAATCGCTACCTGTCTGAGGGTCACCAGGTCTCCCGGTTCCACCACCTCCTCGTCGAACGGCTGATAGCCCACGACCCGTCCCCCATCGTAGAACTCATCACTGCTGATCACCCGGAATCGGTTGCCTGGGTCAATGGAAACCCTGCGAACTCCGTTCACATAGAGTTCCCAGAGGTACCAGTTCTCCACTCCCGCCGGGTCGCTATAGTCGATCACGGCGCGGAACCCTGAGTCCCCCTGTGCGATGCCCTTTTCCACGTACTCGAAGTAGAGGGAATCGATCGGTGGACCTGCCACGAGTGGCGCGACCGCTTCGTACTGCTCCCCTTCGTACCTGATCCGCAGTGTGTAGATCCCTCCCAGGCGGGGGACGAGGTCGGGGGTCCTGTACTCGCCTGGTGTCTGCTCGGTCAGGAGGTAGTTCGACCCGAGTTCGTCGCTGAGCTCCACCACCGCTCCGGTCGCCCGGGGCGGCGCGGTGTCGCTCGAGAAAGCATCGGTCGTGGTGAGTCGCACGCGCTGGACCGCCTCGCCGTGCTCCAGGCGCGCATCGACAACCAGTAACCTGGGACCTTCTTCGACCTCGATGTCGACGACTCGTGTGCAGGCGCTGGTGAGCAGCAGGACGGATACGGCGAGCCTGCCAAGGTAAGGGTGATGGGAAGACGTCACGAGATCAGAAACGGAACGAGAAGCTGATACTGGGAACGACGCCGAAAATCGAAGTTTCGATCGCTTCGACGAGGAGCGGGTTCGAGTCCGATTGCTCGAAGGAAATCGACTGTGCGTTGAATCGGTTGTACACGTTGAACACTCCGAACTGCCACTGAGATCGTGCGCCCATCCGGGTGAAGGTGAGGTCGAGTCGATGGTAGGTGGGGAGGCGAGCGGCGTTGCGCGCACCGTACTCGACGACCACGAGCCCGTCATACTGATAGCGCGAGGTCGGGTAGGTGGCCGGGAGACCACTCGCAAGCACAAAGGTTCCACCAAGCGTCCACTTCCGACCCAGCGCATAGAGCCCAACGATCGAAAGGTCGTGTGTCTTGTCGTAGGGAGAGGGGTAGAAGCGTCCGCCGTTGATCCCGGGATCGCCCATCCCCAACCCCGGGACGCGCCGCTCCGACCGACCCAGCGTGTAGCTCACCCATCCGGTGAGCCTTCCCGTCTGTTTCCTGGCATAGAGTTCGACTCCGTAGGCTCGGCCGTAGCCTTGGAGCATTTCGGTCTCGAGCCGGTCGTTGATGGCGATGTCCGCGCCCTCGATGAAATCGGTGACGCGATCGAGCCACTTGTACCAGGTTTCGACCGACAACTCCCAGGCACCCCCACCCCAGTTGGAGACATACCCCACGGCCACCTGGTCTCCACGCTGTGGAGCGAGGTACGGTCCGATCGGTTCCCAGATATCAACCGGCGTCGGTGAGTTGGTGTTGGAGATGAGATGGAGATACTGCGTGGTCCTGGTATAGCTCACCTTGAGACTCTTCCCCTGAGAAAGTCCGACGCGAATGGAGGCCCGCGGTTCCAGGCCGGCGTTGGACGTGACGGTTCCGCCGGCAGGGATGCGTGTGCTATCGACGACCGTCCCTCGCTCATACCGACCTAGCTCCGGATTCCACAGCACGGGAGCACCGTTGTCGTACTGGTATACCGTAGCCGCGCCAGTGCGCCGAAAACCCGCCCATCGGACTCCATACGCAATCGAGAGTCTCGGAGCGATCTCCCACTGGTGACTCAGATAGAGCGCGGGCGCCCAGCCTTGACGGCGCTGGAGATCGATCGCGTTCACCGGTGAGTCGCCGACCGGGCGGATCCTTCCCGGTTGAATTCTCTGACGCGTGAGTTCTCCACCAAACTCGAGCGTGCTCCCGTTGGTGATGTAGAACGCCTCATCCACCTTGAGATTCAGATTGCCGATCTGCGAGGTCCATTCCAGATCCCGTCCGATACCGAGGAACTCGAGCCCGTAGTTGTAGTCGCTGACGGTGACCGTCGCCTTGTGGAAGAGTCTGCTCCCGAATGCCTGGTTCCATCGCAGAGTCCCGGCTCCGTTGCCCCAGAGGGCGCCAAATCGGTCTTCCACTTTGAACCGGTCGCGCCCGAAGTAGCCGGAGAGCATGAGCGTGCCTGTCTTCCCGATCCTGACGTTGGCTTTGGCATTGAGATCGTAGAAGTAGGCCGTGTTCTGGTTGAGGTCGGGATCGCTGGAGAGCTTGAGGAAGAGATCGGCGTAGGTCCGACGCCCGGCCACCAGCCACGACCCGGTGCCATTCGGCAGCGGGCCTTCCATGGCGAGACGACTCGACAACAACCCAATGGTTGCCGCCCCTTCAAATTCGTTGGCGTTGCCCTCTCGCTGTCTGATATCGAGCACGCTCGAAAGGCGGCCGCCGAGCCGAGCGGGAATGGCTCCTTTGTAGAGCTTGATGTCGTCGATCGCATCGCCGTTGAAGAGGGACAGGAAGCCGAACACATGCGATGGATTGTAGATCGTGGACTCGTCGAGCAGGATCAGGTTCTGGTCGGCGCTGCCACCACGCACGCTGAAGCCCGTCGAGAAGTCGCTGATGGTCGTCACGCCGGGCAGCAAACTGAGTGAACGAATAGGGTCTACTTCACCGAGAACGACCGGCACGACCCGCAACGTCGGCATGTCGAGTCTCAGAGTACTCATCTCGGTGCTGCCGGGATCGATGTCCGAACTGTCCTCGCTCCCAGAAACGGTGAGTTCTTCGAGCGCGAACGGTCTCGGCGTGAGGGTGAAGTCGCGCACCTGCGATTCCGCGATCGTGATCGTGTCCGTGATTGGATCGAAGCCGAGGGCGCGGATCCGGATGAGGTGTCGACCTGGGGAGAGCGCGAGCACGAAGAACCCATCCTGGTTGCTTTCCGCGTGGACCGCCGTGCCGTCGGCCGTGATCAGGGCATACCGCACGACTTCCAGGCTCGCCGCAGACCGGATGTATCCACTCAGCCGGACCGGCGATGGCTGCTGGGCCGTCAGTGGCGGTGCGGCTGGCAGGACCGGCATGAGCATGAGGCTCACCGCAGCCAATACCAGACTATCACGAATGGTGGCTAGCCGCGATCGCAGGGGGACACTCCGGGATGGGGGCGCAAAATGACAGGAAATCAGTGAACGAAGGGGCAGAGGGTCCGGTAAAGAGGGAGCAAGATAACCAGGAGATAGGCCGCTGTCTGGCGGTTCCGGCGACGGCGACTTGTGGGGCACGCCTTGCGGATTCTTCGATCCAAGGGCATTCTCTCACCGTTCCTCGTACAACTGATTCACGGCCACCAGGCCATCATACCCACCGAATGGGAGAGTTTGCATGTTCAAACGTACCACCGCTTTAGCTTTGGGGGCCCTGGCTCTCTTCAGCACCACACTCAAGGCCCAGGACAACGGGGAGCAGTTCCTCATGGCCACGTACTACGAGTGCGATTACAGCCTCGAGGGCACCGCCGATGTCATGATGCAGCGGCTCGCCCCGGTCTATCAGAAGCATGTCGATGCTGGACACATCAGCGGTTTTGGCATGTCCGCCCATGTCATGGGTGGAAACTGGCGACGAATTGTCAGCATGACAGGTGAACGCGACGCGCTGCTCGATCTCTGGAGTAGCATCGATGCGGAGTTGCAGGCGGCTGATCCGGCGGCCTACGCCCAGTTCAACGCGACCTGCGGGAAGGGTCACCAGGATTATTTGTGGGCCAATGTGGCGGGCAGCGCGCCAAACGCAACGCCGGCGCCGAACCAGTTCCGCCTCAGCACCTACTTCTTCTGCAACCAGGCACGTGAGGCCGCGGCCGATACTGCCATCATGCAAAAGGTCGGTCCGGAACTCCAGAAGCACATGGATATGGGGCACGTCACCGGTTGGTCGTGGCTCCGGCACGCCAATGGCGGCACGGTCCGACGCGTGCTGACGTTTACGGCACCAACGGTCAAAGGACTCTTCGCCATGCGTCAAGCAGCTTTTCAGGCCGCCGGCCCGGAAGCGATGGGCAATCTCTTTGGTGGGGCCTGCGGGAACCACTTCGAGTACGTGTGGGCGGACGTCGATCTCACACCGTAGAGTCTTGAAGCTTAGTTGAACCGGGGGGCGGGCCAATCGGTCCGCCCTTCGTCGTTCCGGACGCGGGTGGGCGGCTCCCTACTGGATCACCATCCGCATGAGCTGGCCGCAGACCCATGCGCCATAGGTACCCACCGCATACCCCAAAACCGCGAGCAACACGCCGACCGGGGCCAAGCTCGGATGGAACGCCGAGGCCACCACGGGAGCCGAGGCTGCACCACCGACATTCGCGACACTCCCGACAGCCAGGTAGAACGTGGGTGCCTTGATGGCTCGGCCCACCGCGAAGAGCAGTGCGACGTGGATCATCATCCAGACCCCACCAAGCGCGAAAAGGCCCGGTCGTTCGACGATCGCGCTGATATCCATCCCCATACCAATTGTCGCGATCAGCACGTATAGCATGACCGAGCCGACGGTCGAAGCCCCTGCCCCTTCGAGGGTCCGTGCTTTGGTGAACGAGAGCACGAGACCACCGGTCGTCGCGAGCACCACGACCCAGAAGAATTGCGATGTGAGACTCAACCGCTCGAGTGCGGGTGCCGTCCGACCTATCCACGGTGCCAGCCCGTCCGCGATGAAGTGCGAGAGACCTGATACGCCGAAACCGACTGCCACGATCATCATGAGGTCGGTGAAGCTCGGAATACGGGCATGTTTTTCCCGGAAGGCCTGCACGCGCCGGCGGAGGTCGTCGATTGCGCTGGTGTCGGCCCCCATCTTCTCATCGAGCACCGCAGCTCTCCCGGCCAAGTAGAGCAACACGGCGATCCAGAGGTTCCCGACCAAGACATCGACGGCGATCATCGACGAGAACACCTGGTCGCCGACGTCGAAGACCTCCTTCATCGCTGCCTGGTTCGCCCCTCCACCGATCCAACTCCCGGCGATGGTGGTGAGACCGCGCCAGACGGCATCGGGCCCCGAGCCACCAACGGTCTCCGGGCTGATCGCCGAAAAGAGCAGCACCGCGAGCGGACCGCCGATGAGGATACCGACCGTGCCCGTGAGGAACATGATCAACGCTTTGGGGCCGAGGCGGAGGATGGCCTTGAAGTCGATGCTGATGGTGAGGAGGACCAAGGTTGCCGGCAGCAGGTAGCGTGAGGCTACAAAGTAGAGTCGGGACTGATCCGGGTCGATGATCCCGAAGGTGTTGAAGAGCGAGGGAATGAAGTAGCAGACCAGGAGCGAGGGGACATACTTGTAGAAGGTGCGGAATCCTGGTCGATCGAGGCTCGCGGTCCAGAAGATGGCGCCCAGGGTCACGGCGAGGAGTGCAAGGACGGCAGCGTCATTGGTGAGGAGCGCGGTGGACTCGGGCATGGCGGAATCCGGATTGAGGAATATCGCGAAGTCCTACAAAGTACTGTCTCCTCGCGAGTCCTGTTGGTCCTCAACCATCGCGCTACTCGTATCGCAGCGCCTGCATCGGGTCGACCCTCGACGCCCGGCGTGCCGGTAGGTAGCCCGCTCCCAGGGTCACCCCGCCAACCAGAAGCACCACCCCAACCATCACCCAGGGATCGTTGGCCTCGAGCCCGAAGAGCAACGACCGCGTCACTCGCCCGAGGAGAAGTGCCGCACCAAGTCCGATCACGCCACCGACCACCGTCATCCGACCCACCTGACCGAGTACCATCCCACGCACCTGACTCCCGTCGGCACCCAGGGCCATCCGGAGCCCAATCTCCCGGGTGCGTTGAGACACCGTGTAGGCGAGCACGCCGTACAGGCCAATCGCTGCAAGCAGTGTGGCCAACACGGCGAACGCAGCCGACAACATGGCGATCATTCGGTCCAATACCACGTTTTCTTGGATCTGGCGCTCGACGGTCTTCAAGCCCTCGACTGGAAGATCGGGATCGAGGCCCTTGATCACCTGAGGAATGGCACGCATCACCTGTCGAGGGTCGTTCCTCGTCTTCACGTAGAAGTGAAGCGATCCCAGCGTACTGTCCTGCCGGTACGGCACGTAATACACCGGGGGGATTGGCATCTTTACTTCACTGTACTTGGCATCGCGGATCACGCCGACGATCACTTTGTGCGCGCCGTTCGACCCGCGAGGCGCGATCCACTTCCCGACGGCATCGGCGGCGTCTAGCCCGAACTTCTCGGCGAAGGCCTCATTGATGATCGCCACCTGATCCGCGCCAAGAGCATCTGCGGTGGTGAACTCTCGTCCGGCAAGGAGGGACACACCAAGCGTGCTGAAGTATCCCGGCCCCAGGAGGTTGAAACGCGAGTTGGCATCGGTATCAGGGCCACGCTCAAAGCCCTGCACCTGCACATCGTTCCCCCAGCTGTCGCCGGCCAAGAGCGGGACCAAGCTCGAACTGAGATTCTCGACCCCGGGAATGGCGCCGACCTCCTCCTCGATGCGCGCGAAGAGAATGCGACTCCGTTCCGGCTCGTACCCGCTCAGGTTGGGAGACACGCCGAAGGTGATGAGGTTCTCAGTCGTGAGGCCAAGATCGACGCGACTGACGTTCGCCAAGCTCTTCACGAAGAGTCCCGCCGCAACCAGGAGCGACATGGAGAGGGCGATCTGGGCGGTCACCAGCGAGGTCCTGAATCGCGCGGCACCCCGGGCACCAGACGGTTGTCCCGTCGCTCCCTTGAGCGCCGCCACCAAATCGGGGCGCGTTGCGCTCAGGGCCGGATAGAGCCCGAAGAGGAACCCGGTGCCGATCGAGAGCAGCGCAGCGACAACCACCATCCCCGGCCGGATCGCCAACACGATTTCCCCTTCGAGTTGCGGGGGAAGAAAGGACCCCAAGAACGCCATCGCCCATCGGGCGACGAGGACGCTCGCCAGCCCACCGAAGAGGGCCAGCAGCCACGACTCGGTGAGCAATTGCCCCACCAGTTGCCAGCGACTCGCGCCCAGCGATCCACGGACGGCCATTTCCTGGGCCCGATTCGCACCACGTGCGAGTAGAAGATTGGCAATGTTCGCACAGGCGATGAGCAGAACGACGCCGGTGATTGCGAAGAGCATCTTCAAGGGTGTGCTCACCTCCGCGTGGAGAGTGCTCTGCCCCCGCCGGCCCTCCTCGACTGTCAGCTGTTTGGCTCGAAAACGCGCCATGGTCTGGTCGCTCATCCCTGTCTGGAGGGGGGCCTCGACCTCGTTGATGATGCCA
The DNA here is from genome assembly GCA_003246755.1 of Gemmatimonadota bacterium. Taxonomy (GTDB): domain Bacteria; phylum Gemmatimonadota; class Gemmatimonadetes; order Gemmatimonadales; family GWC2-71-9; genus SZUA-320. The sequence goes on from QKDC01000174.1 coordinate 29,319, forward strand.
CGGTAGACCGTGTTGATTGCGGTCCGGGCCTGTTCGAGACTCACGCCGGGGGCGCGGCGCCCGAACACGTACACCCAATACGCCCTCCGTTGGTCATACCCCGTCCAGGTCTTGAACATCAGGTTCCGGAGGGTGATGGGGAGGAAGACATCTGCCGATCGCCCGAGGGTCGTGCCTCCAAATCCTTTAGCTGCCACTCCGATGATGGTCAGAGACTCACCGTTCACGACAATGGTCTGATTGAGCACGCCGGGATCAGCTCCCAAACGGCCCGACCAGTACGCGTGACTCAGCACGGCAACTCGACCCTCTCCCCACACTTGATCGTCCTCCGGTCTGATCAAGCGGCCAAGCGCTGGGCGAACCCCCAGAACGGGAAAGTACGACCCCGAGACCATCATCCCTCGGCCGTTGATGGTCGTACCGTCTTTCGCCAGGTTGGCCCCGAAGGCGAAATGGCCTGCCAGGGAGAGCCCCGTCTCCGCCCGCTCGAGGTCCACGAACATCGGGTGACTGAAGACCGTGTTGCAGTCGCCGGCCTGGCCACAGGATTGCGAACCCGGTTTGGGACCAGGGGCAGACAGGTTCACGAGTGAGGCCGGATCGACAACGGGTAAGGGCCGTAAGAGCATCTGGTCGAACAGCGAGTAAATGGCCGCGTTCGCCCCTATGCCCAGAGCGAGGGATAGCACCGCGACCACCGTCACGAATGGGGACTTGGCAAGCATGCGGAGAGCGAGCTTCAGATTGGCCATTCGGACGTTCCGTTGGGGTATCTGTGGGATAGACACCGTCAAGAGGCGGAACGTTGCAACTGTTTCCGGTGTTCGAACGTCTACCTTATAGCCCCGCCCCCCAGGAGATATGTGTGCCCATGCGAGCTGCCAGCCTCAGGGCGTTTGTTGCCCTCTCGATCATGATCGGCTTGCCGAGTGTGAGTCTAGCCCAGGAGCAGGCGTCACGTGATGACCTCACGCGACGGGTCGATGACTACCTCACCCCCTATGCCGAGACGGGGTGGCTCTCCGGGACCGTTCTGGTCGCCCGCGGTGACTCCGTCATCTATCTCCGGTCATTCGGCATGGCCAACCATGAACTCAGTGTCCCCTTTACGCCAGGCACGCCGTCGAACGTCGCGTCGATTACGAAGCCAATGACGATCGTTCTCACGGCTCGGCTGGCCGAGGAGGGCAAACTCCGTGTGAGTGACACCCTGTCACGCTGGATCCCCGACTTCCCCCGTGGAGACGACATCACCATCGCGCACTTACTCAACCACCGGGCAGGTATCCCGCACCGGGTGACCGAGTCGAGTGACGAAGCAGTTCCGCATACAGCGTCGGAGATGGTCGCCTTCGCTCGGAACCATGACCTCCTCTTCGAGCCCGGAACCGCAAGTTCCTACAGCTCTGCCGGGTATTCGGTCCTTGCCCGAGTGCTCGAGTTGGCGGGGGGGAAGCCGTACGGAGAACTCCTTCAGACCTACCTCTTCGAGCCTGCCGGGATGAGTGCTTCGGCACACGCCGATTCGCGGATGCTCCTCGCAGGGCGAGCCAGCCCCTATCTGTTCGGTCGTGATGGACTCATCAACGCGCCATTCCAGGACTTGTCGTTCCTGGTGGGGGCTGGGTCGGTCTTCGCAACCGCGAGCGACCTGTTTCGGATGCAGCGTGCGCTGATCGCGGGGAGGTTGGGAGAGGGGGCTCGTACGGCGCTGCTACGCCAAGGAGGTCTGGCCTGGAATGGCTCGACGGGCGGCTACCGTGCGTGGGCCGACTGGCACCGTGATACCAACGTAACGGTCATTCTGACGGCCAACATGCAATCCGGTGCTAACGACCTCATCCGGACCGACCTGCCGCGTGTGATTGCCGGGGAGGAGAGCCCGACGCCGAGGATCCCGACATTCGTGGCGGTGGACGTCCCCGTGACCGTTCTCCGTCGATACGAGGGGGTCTACGAATTGCGACCCGGCGCACCAATGCCCGTACACGTTGGGGACGGGGGCCTCTACGTCGATCAGTGGTTCCTGATCCCGACGTCCGACACGACGTTCTTCTCCCCTCAGGACTTCGGGACGGTCACGGCCCGGTTTGGGGAGGACGGGCAGATCACCCACTTCGATTGGGCATTGTCAGCGGGGACCTATCCCATGCGCCGAACCTCGGCCCTACCCTGAGACCCTTGTCTTCTTCAGCATCCGAAGGCAGAGTATGGGAGGTAACCTCACTCTAGCGCACCCTATTCACGAGCTTTCTCCATGTTCACATCGTTCCGATTTCCGATCGCTCTCATCGCCATCACCACGCTCGGAGCACCGCTCCATGCCCAGTCCATGGATCACGGCGACGGCCATCCCGCAGCAGGAGCCCTCGAGATGCTCTGGAGCGGTATGACCGGATACATCACGCAGGTCGCCGAGGAAACCGCCGAAGCCGACTATGCGTGGCGACCGACGGAGGGAGTGCGAAGCATCGGTGAAATGATCGGCCACATCGCTGGGGCTCAGTACCTGATATGCGCCGCCGCGCTGGGCGATCCTCCGCGGGATGAGGACGCGGTCGAGCGAAGCGCCAAGACCAAGGCGGCGCTCGTCGAGGCTCTCAAGGCCTCGACCGAGTACTGTGCGCGTGCCTACCGGCAATCCGACGAGGCATTGCGAGGCGAGACGACCCTCTTCGGCCAGAAGGGATCACGGTATTACGCACTGGGGATGAACGCGACCCACAACGGGGAGCACTACGGCAACCTGGTCACCTACCTTCGGTTGCGGGGTGTCGTCCCGCCATCCAGCAGGAGACCGTAGTCCCACTGGGAGGCCACGTGTCCATCGCGCGACGCTCCAGGAAAGGCTTGGGCCGGCTGCCACTAGCCGTCCTCGCGTGTCTTCCGTTCCTTGGGCCGGTCGCCACCGCTCAGCAACCCTCCTTCCCTACACTGCCGGCCGACCTGGCAGTCGGTGATGGCAGGATAGAGTCGTGCCTGGACCATCTTGAGGGCGAGGTCCTGTGTGGACGGTTTCGGGTGTATGAGAACCGGGACACTCGAACCGGCCGCACCATCGATCTGGCGTTCGTGGTTCTCAAGGCCATGCACGACCGCGGGCACACCGACGCCTTCACCCAGTTCAATGGGGGACCGGGCGGAGCCACTACCCCTTCAGCGTCCTCCGGCAACCGGCTCTGGGCCGGCATCCGTGCGGAGCGAGATGTCCTCCTCGTTGATCACCGCGGGACAGGCAACTCATCCCCCCTGATGTGCGACAACCCGTTCCCCCGTGGTATCCCATCGCGTTTCGAGACGGTCTTTCCCCTGGACCATGCGGAGGCGTGCCGGGACATGCTCTCGAGGCGGGCGGACCTCTCGCAGTACACCACGATCAACGCGATGGACGATCTGGCTGAACTCACCGAATGGCTCGGCTACGACCAACTCAATCTGAGCGGTGGTTCGTACGGCACACGCGAGGTTCAGATCTTCACCAGGCGTCACCCGGAGCTGGTTCGGACGGTCATCATGAACGGTGTCGCTCCCGTACACGAATGGGTCTACCTCCATCACGCTCGTGGACTGCAAAGCGCCCTCGACAACCTGCTCGCCGAGTGCCGGGCACAGGCAGACTGCCGTGCAGCCTATCCGGACCTCCCCACGGTGTTGCAGGAGGTTCTCTCCACCGCGACGAGCGACCCGCCGAATGTCGTGGTCCAGAACACACCGGTTGCTTTCGGGATTGGTCCGTTGTCGTACGCGCTGCGTGGATTGCTCTACGGGCGATCGGGTTCGGTGCCTGCCCGCCTCCAGGAGGCGCACGGCGGCAACTGGCAACCGCTCGCGGAGTACTACTTCTCGCGCCAGGCCTGGGTCGGGGGAGACGGCGGCACGCCTGCCGGATACCACTTTTCCGTGCTCTGTTCCGAGGATATCGATCCGCTGACGTGGGATGGCATTGCGCGCGAAACAACCGGTACGTTCATGGGAGACTTTCTCATCGCCGCCTACAAGAGAGTCTGTGAGCGCTGGCCATCGGCCAAGCTCCCCGAGAGTTACTTCCGCGCTGTCCGTTCAGACAGGCCGGCGCTTTTCTTGTCCGGCGACAGGGATCCCGTCACACCGGTGGGAGGGGGAAATGCGGTCGCGGCTGGATGGCCAAACAGTCGACACGTCGTGGTCCCCGGTGGCGGGCACGGTCAGGGAGGACCTTGCATCACCCAAATGATTCTCGAGCTGGTTGAGACGGCTTCCGTCGAGGGGATCGACGTGAGTTGTGTCCAAAGTACTCCACCTACAACGTTCGAAATGCCCCGACACTAGGGCTTCGCCACCCGCTCCCGTAATTCGGTAAACCAGTTGTCCACCACGATGAGCTTGCTCCCCGCCGAGGTCCGACCGAGCAGGTTCATCACGAACCGCTCACCATCAGCCGTCACGTCATACTCCCGGTAGTCGGCCTCGAGGGCAAAACCGGTGACCGGGAATAGCCGCGTCAGCTGCCCGACCGCGAACGTCGCCCCCGAAGAGACGTCCGCCTTGACGAGGTATCCCTGGCTCTTGAAGAACAACTCCCGTCCGTCGCGGGACCAGAGCGGTTCAATCCCTCCTCCGTTGGAGACCTGCCAACGCGCACGCTCAGACGGAAACGGTCGGACGTACACTTCAGAGGTTCCGGACTCGTTGGAGACGTAGGCGAGCCAGCGGCCATCCGGGGACAAGGCAGGGGCAAACTCGCTGGCAGGACCGACCACCACCGGAACGTCGGTCGTATCACCTACGCGTCTGGCCAGGATGTCGCCACCAACGGCCCCGCCAGTGCGAAATACCAGCCACTGTCCATCGGGAGAATAGAACGCCGTGCGAATCGGCTGCTCGCGGTCCAAGAGCAGTTCATCTGCCGTGCTTCCGTCGGCTCGACGTGTGTAGACATCGACGCTCTCGCCGCGATTGGACAAGAACAGAATACTCTGTCCATCAGGGGTCCAACTCGGCCGTCCGTTGAACGTCCCCTCGAAGGTCATCTTGGTGAACGGTCCGTTGTCCAACTGTTTGATCCAGACGTGGGTGCCGTTCTCTACCACCTCGAGTGCAAGCCGAGTCCCGTCTGGGGACAACGCGCCGGGGCCAAAGTTCCCGGTCCAAGATGTATCCACCGGGACCGTCGCCCCCGAACGACTCCGCCATACGATTTGCTCGGGATCCTCCGCCACATCCCCCGCCTGGTACATCAAGGTCCCCGAAGCCGACAGGGTAAGGTCGGTGCTTCCAAGGGCTTCCAGCGCGACTCCCTCGAGGAGGGGGGTTGCAGGACCGGTCAGCGCTAGTTTGTCTGGGTCGAACGGTGCGGCGACCACCGAGCCGTCCCGCCGAACGACAATGAGGTGTCCGGTAGGGGACCATCGGGCATAGGTCCCTGGAAGCAGTACCCGGTGTTCATGGGTTTCGAGATCGACCACCGCAATCTGGGATGTCTCCACATCATAGAGGCGGTCTTGCAACGTGAACACGACACCCCTGCCACCGGGTAGGATGTCGGGGAAGGTGTGTCCTGCCCCCGCGGTTGCGGTGTCGATCCTGGTCACCACCTCGATGGGTCCACCGGTGGCCGGGATGCGCGACAATCCAGCGGGGACGCCCTGTCCCTCCGAGGCCGCGGCGACGAAGTAGATGTAGCCATCGCTTCCCCACGCTCCGCCGCCCCGGACGGCCCCAGAATCCACGAGGGTGATCGGAGGTTCGCCTGTCAGCGACACGATGCGCAGGGCCCGGCTGCCCGTGATGAATCCAACGCGCTCGCCGTCCGGTGAGAAGAAGATCTGATGGGCCCCTTCGCCACCTGGTATTGGTTGCGCAACCAGACGGTTGCGCTCCAGGAGCCAGAGTTGCACACCGTTGTCGCCCGCGCCGGTGTAGACCAGCCGTCGTCCGTCGGGTGAGAGCGCGATGTTGCTGCCGAAATTGGTGACCAGCCCATCTTCCAGGTTGGGGACAGACAGTTCGTAACGAACCGCCGGCAGGGTCACCGCCGGGGCCGGGCGGACGAGCGCCCATGCCGCGAGCGCGCCGAAAGCGATCGTCGTCACTCCCAGGACCGGCACGAGCTTGGAGGAGCGCACGCCCTCCACTCCAGCCTTCGCGGAGGCCATGTCGGTCGTCGCGAACGCAAACCCGGGATTCGTCAGGGCATCCGCGAAAGCCGCGGCCGTGCCGAACCGGTCGGCCGGCATCTTGGAAAGCGCCTTCGCAATGGCTGCGTTGACGTGACCGGGAACGGTGTCCCGCGTGGCGGTTACCGGCGGCGCCTTCTCCGTGATCACCTTCGCCACGATCGCCTGCGCGGTGCTCCCCGTGTATGGTGGGTCGCCAGCGAGCATCTCGTACAGCACCGCCCCCAGGGAATACACGTCGGCGCGGGCATCGAGTGTGCGGTCACCCATGGCCTGCTCGGGTGACATGTAGTGTGGCGTGCCGATCGACAGACCGGTTTCCGTGAGCCGCTGGCCACTCGCCTCGGAGACGGCGAGCGCAATCCCAAAGTCGGCCACCATGGCCTGACCATCGTGCAGCAGAATGTTCTCGGGTTTGATGTCTCGGTGAATCACACCCTGCCGGTGGGCATAGTCCAGGGCAGATGCGATCGAACGCGTAATCTCGATCGCATTCTCAATCGACAGCTGACGCTCGCGATTGAGCTTGTCTCGTAAGGTGTCGCCTTCGATGTACGGCATGACGTAGTACAGGAAGCCGTCGGCATCGCCGGAGTCGTGCAGCGGGAGGATGTGGGGGTGCTGCAGGTTCGCCGTAACCTTGATTTCGTGCAAAAACCGTTCGGCGCCGATGATGGCCGCCAGCTCGGGCCGCAACACCTTGAGCGCGACATGCCGGTCGTGCCGGAGGTCATGCGCCAGATAGACGGTCGCCATCCCGCCTTCGCCGAGGTGACGTTCGATCCGATAACGATCGGCCAGGGCGGTCGAGATCTTCGTGGTTATCTCGGTCATGGACACGCTAAGATACGGTGTGGCACCCGAACACGCGAGGCTGGCGCGGACCCCGACCCCTGCGCCACATTCCGGCGACCCCCCACCGGAAGGTCCGCGTGAGTCAGACCAATCCTCCCTCTCGACTCTGGGCGATGATCGCCGCGTCAGCACTGCTCTCCGTCATTCCGCTCGACGCACAGACCGTTCCTCAGTCTCACTTCGCCGAGATGCAATGGCGGATGATCGGACCCCACCGGGGCGGCCGGACCAAGGCCTCGGTCGGCGTTCCGAGCCAACCGGGCCTGTTCTACATCGGCGTGGTGAATGGGGGTGTCTGGAAGACGACCGATTACGGCATCACTTGGCACCCGATCTTCGACGACCAGCCCACCGGTTCCATTGGGGCAATCGCCGTCGCCCCGACCAACCCCGACATCATCTATGTCGGCAGCGGCGAAGGGCTCCCGCAACGCCCTGACCTCTCCACCGGCGACGGGATGTACAAATCAACGGACGGGGGCGACACCTGGACGCATCTCGGTCTCCGTGACTCCTACCAGATTGCACAGGTGGTGGTCGACCCCCGCGACGCGAACCGTCTCTTCGTCGCGGCGCTCGGTCATCCGCAGGGGCCGAACACGGAGCGAGGGCTCTACCTCTCGACCGACGGGGGGATGACGTACCAGAAGGTGCTCTACAAGGACGAGAATACCGGAGCCGCCGACGTGGTCCTCGACCCGGTCAACCCCGACATCGTCTACGCGGTACTCTGGCAGACGCGCCAAGGGCCGTGGGAGAATGGCGAATTCCAGGGACCGAACAGCGGGATGTACAAGTCGCTGGACGGTGGGAGGACCTGGCGTCAGCTGACGGCGGGCCTGCCGACTTTCGCCGACGGGCTGGGACGCATCGGACTCACCGTGGCGCCGAGTGACCCGGATCGGCTTTACGCAACGGTGGCCGTTGGCGGACAAGGATGGCTGTACCGATCCGACGACGCCGGTGACTCATGGCGCAGGATCACCGATGACGGACGGGCAGCCCAGAGACCGAGCGATTTCGCCGAGGTCAAGGTCGATCCTACCAACCCGGACATCGTTTACACCGGGAGTATCCTGGTCTGGAAATCGGTGGATGGGGGACAGACCTGGACCGCATTCCGCGGCGCGGCGGGCGGAGACGACTACCATCGGATCTGGATCCACCCCACCGACCCGCGGGTCATGCTGGTTGGGGGGGACCAAGGTGCCATCATCACCGTCAACGGTGGCGAGAGCTGGAGTTCCTGGTACAACCAGCCGACGGCGCAGTTCTATCACGTCAGCACGGACAACGCCTACCCCTATCGTGTCTGCGGAGGACAGCAGGAGAGTGGTTCGGTCTGCATTTCGAGCCGTGGTGATGACGGGCAGATCACCTTCCGCGAGTGGCATCCGGTGGGTGTGGAAGAGTACGGCTACGTGGCGCCGGATCCCCTCGACCCGGATATCGTCTATGGGGGGAAGGTGTCCCGCTACGATCGACGTACTGGTCAGGTGCAGAATGTGGCGCCGAGGCTCTTCCGCTCCGAAGACTACCGGGTGGTGCGGACCATGCCCGTGGTGTTCTCCCCTTTCGATCCCCATCTGCTCTACTTCGCATCGAACGTCGTCTGGCGCACCGGCAATGGTGGCCAGACCTGGACCCAGATTAGTGCAGATCTCACACGAACCGACTCGGTTGTCCCACCGAACGTCGGGATCTACGCCACCCGCCCTGATGTCAGGCGCCATCATCCAGGAGTGGTCTACACACTGGCGCCATCTCCTCTGACTGATCGTTGGCTCTGGGCCGGTACGGATGACGGCCTGATCCATGTCACCAGGAACGGCGGTGCGAGCTGGACCGATGTGACCCCGCCCTCTTTGGTCCCCTGGGCCAAAGTATCGATGATCGATGCGTCCCACTTCGATACGCTCACGGCCTACGCAGCCATCAACACCTTCCGACTCGACGATCTCCGGGCCCATATCTATCGAACGCGCGATGGCGGGAAGACCTGGACCCATATCGCGAGAGGCATTCCCGATGAAGGCGTGGTGAACACCGTCCGGGAAGACCCCGTGCGCCGCGGCCTCCTGTTCGCGGGTACCGAGCGTGAGGTCTACTTCTCCATCGACGATGGAGAGCACTGGCAGACCCTGCGGCAGAACATGCCCGCGACGTCGATTCGCGATCTCGTGATCAAGGATGATGACGTGGTCGTGGGGACTCATGGACGTTCGTTCTGGATCCTCGATGACATCACCCCACTCCGGCAACTGACGTCGGAAACCGCAACCACCGAAGCGACGCTGTTCGAGCCCCAACGGGCCACCCGAGTCCGTTGGAACATGAACACCGACACTCCCCTTCCCCCCGACGAGCCCGCGGGAGAGAACCCTCCGGATGGGGCCATCATCAACTACTGGCTTGGCGCCGATGTCACAGGGCCAATCACCCTCGACATCCTCGATGCCAACGGCGACCTGGTTCGTCGGTACAGGAGCAGCGATGAGGTGGAGCACCCGATCCCGAATCAGAATATCTCGCCGTTTTGGCTCCGGCCGCCCCAGCAGCTCTCCACCGAGCCAGGGATGCACCGGTTTCTCTGGGATCTGCGCTATCCAATCCCGGATGGGTTACGACGTGGCTACCCACTGGCCCAGATCGTCCGCAACACCGTCGCGGAGCCCAGGGGACCCTGGGTTCTTCCCGGCCGATATACCGTGCGGTTGACGGTGAACGGGAAGAGCTACCAACAACCACTCGACGTGCGAATGGATCCCCGGGTCAAGACCTCACCGGCTGACTTGAAGCAGATCCTGGTCATGGAGCGACAGCTTGCGGAATGGCTCGAACGGGGCGCCGCTGCGTTGAGAGACATTGCCACGCTGCGAGAACAACTCTCGATGAGCAAGGAGAACGCACCGCGGGCTCGGCAGGCCGAGTTCGATGAACTGGACAAGGCGGCGGCTGAACTGGCAGGTGGTGGCGGCGGCGCATTCGGAGCGGGTTCGAGACCCGGCACGTTCACGGGAATCTCAGGCCAACTCAACACCATTTACCGGGAACTCATCGAGGTCGATCGGCCGCCGACGGCCGCCGTGTTGCAGGCGTATGCCGAGGCGCGCACCTCGGCGCTCGAACTGTTCGGTCGCTGGGATACGCTCGTCGCGGAGGCGGGCCGACTCCTCCCCTGACGGCGCGGGACGCGCTTCTGCGCAAGGCGGTATACCGCAGGGTACGGTCGGCCGGACCATCCGGCCGGGGCTCGGCGGCACACTCTCGGGAGCCATCATCCATGAGGACTCTGCCTTCCGTTCGCCCGCTTGCGGTAACCGTCGTGCTGGCCGCGAGCACGCCCCTCGTCTCGCTGTTGTCCCAAGCTGCCCCCAAAGCGACCCCGGAACAGCAACTGGTCGAAGTGGTTCAGGGATTCCTCGCCAAGGACTTCGTGACCGACTGGCAGGGCCTCGAGAAGCTCCCCAACATCACCTGGGCGGCACTCCCCCCGACCGCGCTCCAAAACTGCCTGCCCGACGGCGGATGTTACGCTCGCCAGGGACGACTCACAGTGGCCGGCCGCAACCTGGCGGTGATCGCCTCGGGCGCGAGGAGTATCGTCCAGTATGTGTACCTGAGAAACGGCTCAGCCCCATTCGGTGAGGCCAAGCTCGTCCAGGCGATGATGAAGGCAGATCTGGCTCCCGAACTCGCACGGTGCCCGATTCCAGGGATGGCGGGGGGGACCAATTGGTATCGACTCCGCAATGGACTGACGAATTCGGGAGTCCTCTCGATCCAGACGTCGTGTAATGGGCGGCCGTGCGAGGGCTTCGTACTTTCTCTCGGCGAACAACTCCCGGCGCTTCAACCCGCCCAGTTGAGTCTCTACAGTGAGCCGTGCACGGCGGGTACCGAACGCATCGCGGTCTCCACTCTCAAACCACATGAACGACTCGCGGAGGTCGTGACCACTGTACTCACCCCGGCGACAGGGCCAGCCCTTTATGACTGGAACACGCTGGCCGGACTTGCGACAGACATCGTCTGGAACGACGGTCCACCCAAGCCGATGAACCTGTCCTACCTGGCGGACAAGGACACCAATCCCGTCGCACTGACTGGCTCAGTCACCTATGCACAGCGGAGGTTTTCCGTGATAGCCAGTGGGACGCCCTCACAGGTGAAGAACCTCTACTTCGATGAGCAGGGAATGCATCCACGTGGAGAGCACATGCTCGGCGTGGTGTACGAGAAGGGAATCACGGTGAGGTTGGTCCGCTGTGGCCCGATCTACACCTCATCCACCAACAATTGGTACAGCCTCGAGAGCACGCGGACGCGTCCTGCGATGATCAGGCAGTCCATCCGTTATGAGGGCTCCCAGGTGCAGGATAGCTACGCCATACGCCTGGACGGCACACTCCCCACCCGGGACCCGCGGGATCGGAACCCGGGTGCGAACGGCTGCCAATAGACGTCTCAGGCACCACCGCCACACGCCGCGCCGGGGCTGGCGTGGTCGATCATATCCAAGATCTCACGCACGGTCGACCGGCCACGGTCCTGGTCGTACCATTCGGTTTTCTGTCTGACGAATTCTCGGTCGGAGAGGTTGGGTCGCTCCCGTTCACCCCACCGGGCCAGCTCCGTCGGTCGTTCGACCCAGCATCCGACTTCATTCCACTGGTCATCGAGGAGAATGAGAGTGGGTGTGGCGGCGCGGCCGTCGCGCGTCCTGTGGGCTTCCATGAGTCCCCTGCCCTGATCGGGGTCGAGGATCCTGAACTCGATCTTACCGGCAATGGAATCGACGAAGGACGCGAAGTAGGGAATGGTATTCACCGAGTCGCTGCACCCGTCAACCGTCACGACCAGAACTCGCCACGTATGCTTCAGGGCCCGGCCGCGGCGCAGCGCCTCCTCATCCACCTTCCCGTAGCCGTAGTTCTGCCGCCAAGTCGACGCGCGTCGCACAACGGCCCCATAGAACTGATTCCAGGTACTCCCCTGTTCGTAGAACTCGCGAAGAGAATCCGCCGGGGCGGCCGTCGGTGCGACACACACGGCACCGATGGAGAGGAGGGCAGTGACAATCATCGAGACCAGACTCCGGCGGAGGGTTCTTGGAAGATAGTGGTGCTCACGCTCGCCTCTCGAAGACCATGCGGAAGTGGTCGAGAACGTGACGCTCGAAGCACATTGAATTCGGACTGATACCTGACGTAAAGGCCAAGCGAAAGTCGCGACTCGTCAAGTACCGCGGCACCAAAGCGATCTTCATCAAGAACTTCTGGAAGCTTGGCTCGGCGAAGCGTTTCCGCCATTGCCGGATCGTCTCGATGTAATCCAGCCTGCCGCTGCTCTTGGTGATGAGTCTGAAGAATGGCTCGGCATTCCGTTCGACCTGTTCGGCACCGTAGGGCAACCAAGAACCGGGGAACATCTTCTCCATCAGCGCCACGATGTATCCGTTGGATCCGTACTCCGCCTTCAGGGAAATCTCCCCGGGTTCCACCATGTTCGGTCCGTACACCATGGTTTGGAGAAAGAACCTCCCGCCAGGCGGGATCACATCGTGAACCACGCGAAACACGTCCTGGTAGATCGCATCCTGGCGCCCCGCCTCGAACTGCTCGCGGGAGCAGAAGTGCTCGAATGCGCCCAGACTGGTCACCGCGTCGAACCGGCCAAAGGTGTCGGGCGTGATCGAGCGACAGTCCATGACCCGGGCGTCCAGACCATTGCGAACGCATGCCTCCGCCTGGCGTCTCGCCAATGTCACCCCCACCGCCTCGACACCCCTGTCCTTCAGGTATCGGAGCACTGGCCCCCACCCGCAACCCATGTCGAGCACGCGATCTCCCGGCCTGAGATTCAGCTGCTCGAAGAGGAAGTCGTGTTTCCGCCGTTGGGCCTCCTCGAGCGTCAACGAGAAGTCCCCATCGTACATCGCCCCGCTGAAGTCTCCAGATTCACCCATGCTCAGGCGGAAGATCTTGTCCGTCAGCCCGTAGGCGAAGTCCATCTCCTGCTGGGTCGCCATCTCATCCTCCCCCGGCCGTGGCTATCTTTCTTATCCAACATACCGAAGCCGCCGATATCGGCCACTTCCTGCGTGGGTGTCCGCTGGCACGGACCACCCCGCGACGGGGATCTTGATATGAGCCACGCCATGGCACTCCCTCCCATCATTCAAGGCGGAATGGGTGTCGGAGTATCGAGCTGGCAACTCGCGAAAGCCGTCGCTCAACTTGGTCAGCTGGGTGTCGTTTCAGGTACCGGGGCCGACACCACCCTGGTCCGGCGACTCCAGGATGGAGACCCTGGGGGCCATATCCGTCGGGTGATGGAAAAGTTTCCCATGCCCCAAGTGCCCGAGGCGGTGCTCCGGAAGTACTTCCTTGCCGAAGGACGGTCCCCGGGAAAGCCGTACAAGTTGCTGCCGATGTACCGTCAGGTGGTCGGTCGCGCCCGACAGCAGTTGACGATGCTCGCGGCATTCGTCGAAGTCAGCTTAGCGAAAGAGGGTCATGACGGGTTGGTCGGGATGAACCTCCTCACCAAGATCCAGCTGCCCAATCTTCCGTCGCTGTATGGCGCCATCCTCGCCGGCGTGGATTACATCCTCATGGGGGCCGGAATCCCCAGGGAAATTCCCGGCGCGCTGGACGCCCTGTCAGATCACCGTGCGGCCACCCTCAAGTTTGAAGTCGAAGGCCTTCCTGCCGATCGCGTCGAGCATATGGCACTCGACCCCACCGAGTACTGGAACGGCTCACGCCCTCCGGAAGTCCGAAGGCCCGAGTTCCTCCCCATCGTCGCGAGCAACTCACTGGCCACCGTCCTGGCCCGTAAGGCGACCGGCCGAGTGAATGGTTTCATCGTGGAAGGTCCAACGGCGGGCGGACACAACGCACCTCCCCGCGGGGCACCCCAGGTCAATCAGCGGGGCGAGCCACTCTACGGCGATCGCGATGTTGTCGATCTCGACAAGTTGGCGGAGCTTGAACTGCCCTTCTGGCTCGCGGGAGGTGCCGGGAATCCCCACCGCCTTCAAGAGGCTCTCTCCCGAGGGGCGGCGGGCATACAGGTCGGGACGCTGTTTGCCTTCTGTGATGAATCGGGTTTGGATCCCGACCTTCGACGCTCCGTCCTTGCCAGCGCGGCCCGAGGCGAGGCCGATGTGTTCACCAGCGGTCGCGCCTCACCCACCGGATATCCCTTCAAGGTCGTGAGCTGGCCTCTAGACCCCTCGGCCGGCACCCCTCGGAAACGGGTCTGTGACCTGGGTTACCTCCGAACGGCGTACGTTCGGGACGACGGGAAGATCGACTATCGTTGCGCCTCCGAGCCCGTTGATGCATTCGTGAAGAAGGGAGGTCGCGCGGAGGACACGGATGGACGCCAGTGCCTCTGCAACAGGCTCATGGCCACCATTGGTCAAGGCCAACGCAGGGAAGGCGACACTACGGAGCCCCCGATCGTGACGAGCGGCGATGACCTCATGTCGATTGGGGACTTCCTCGGTGGACGAGAGAGCTACTCCGCCGCGGACGTGGTGAGCTACCTCCTCGGTGAGACGGCCCGCTGACCCCTACCGGGTCACGCGTTCGACGTTTGGCCTGTCGCGCGGTCGGGTCCCGAGTGCGACCAGGCCCCCGATGACGATGTAGCCCGCGTAGAAGTAGAAGAAGTTCCGATCACCCACCACCAACGCCACAATCCCAAACCCCATGAGTGACAGTGCGACGATCCAGAGCGTCGCGTCCACGACCGGCTCCTCACGCCATCGCGCGAGCCCAGCAAACAGCGCCAGAAGACCGAAGGCAAGCAACAGAACGCTCCCCAATTGCCACCCAGCGCTGAGGACGCCTTTGAGCCCGACTTTGAGCGGCTCGGCCCCGAAAGCATCCTGTACGAACGTCCAGCCACTCACCGCATGAGCCGGAGCTCCGAGAATGAGGAGTGAGGCGGCAACGAGTAACGCGAAGGCACGTCGGCGATCAGTCATATGAATGATGAGAGAAAACGAGTGAGGACGGGTGAGTGAACGGTTCAGCAAGAACTCAGGAATCCGCAAGGACAGAGATCCACGCATTTGCCACATGCCTTGCACAAATCCAAGCCCACGACAAAGTAGCGACCCGGCCTGGCGTGTTCCAGCTGGACGAGACCCTCGGCATTGCAGAACATGAAACATTGCTCGCATCCGTAGCAGAGCCCGCAGGAAAAACAGCGTGACACTTCCTGGAGGAATTCCTCCTCGCTAATGGTCCCGCGGGGCTCTTCATCAGGAAACGCCAGCCACTGCTCCGGCGGTCTTTCCGGCGGAACCACCGGATCGCTCGCAGGATAGAAATCGGACTTGACCATGTCGCTGGACACAGGATCCTGCTGGGCCACCGCTGGGACGGGTACACCGCGGAGTCGAGCGTCCACGGCCTCTGCCGCGTGGCGGCCCTGACTAATGGCAGACCCCGCCACCCCCAGGCCTGTCAGATCGCCCCCTGCCCACAGTCCCTCCCGGTACTCGCCGTCAGGAGCCGCCTTGAGCCATGTCGTTCCCGGACTCAGCTCGCCCAAGACTTCCCAATCCGGTCGCTGCGATACCGCGGAGATCAACGCATCCGTTTCCAGGGCGTAGGTGGAGCCAGGCACGGGAATCGGGGCGCGTCTCCCCGAGGAATCCGGTTCACCGAGCACCATGCGTTGGACCGAGACCGACCGGATTCTCCCATTCTCACGTTGGATCTCGATGGGTGTCGCGAGGAATACGATACGGACACCCTCCGTGAGCGCATCTTCGATCTCCCCTTCGAGCGCGGGCATCTCGTCCCGGGTACGGCGGTACAGGATGGTGACCTCCGCACCGGTCCGGCGCGCGGTTCGGGCGGCATCCACCGCAGTGTTTCCTCCACCCACCACCACGACCCGGTCCCCGAGCGCGACAGCATTTCCCTGATTGACGAGCGCCAGGTATTCCGTCCCGGTCCAAGTCCCTGCTCCTTCCTCACCCGGAATGCCGAGCGTCAGACCCTGCCCGGCCCCGATGCCGAGGAAGAGGACCTGGTGTCGATCCCGCAACTCCGCTGGAGTGATGTCACGACCGACAACGGTCTCGAGACGGAGGTCGACACCCATATCCAGAATCCGCTGCACTTCCGAAGCGATCACATCTTCCGGAAGCCGGTATTGGGGGATTCCGTATTGCAGCATCCCACCGGGTTTCTCTTCCCGCTCGTACACCGTCACGGGGTAACCGCGACGTGCCATTTGGTAGGCAAACGAGAGTCCGGCGGGCCCAGAACCGACCACCCCGATGGACTCGGTTCGACTGCCCCGTGGCTCCAGTCGTGGGAGCGGAACCTTCGTGGCCAAGGCCCAGTCTCCGAGGAAACGCTCCAGGGCGTTGATCGCCACTGGGCCGTCCTTCTCCTTGCGGTTGCAATGGGCCTCACACGGGTGGGGACAGACGCGACCCATCGTGGCCGGGAATGGATTCGCGGCCGCGAGGATGTTCCATGCCTCGCGGTAGGCCTCTTGGTCGCTGAGTCCGAGCTTCTGGCGCTGCGCCACGACGCCGATCCAGCCACGAATGTCTGCGCCACTCACGCAGCCCCCACTGCAGGGAGGGAGTTTCTCGCGCTGTTCGGGTCTGATCCCGGAGGCCGCCAGGACCGAGTCGCTCACCGGCCTTCCTTCGGGGATCCCCGTCATGCGGAGGTACGCCGGTTGGTGTGTCGCCGATCGCCGAGCGTCCGCCGATCGCTACCGGCTCTCCGGTCCTGGGCTTGCCCGCTGAGGCGCCTGATCCGCTTCGACATGATGCGAACGAGATTGAACGCGAGGGAGGGATCTTCCTGGATTCGGCGGAGAAAGCTCTTCTTGTCGATCGTGAGCACTCGCGCCTCGCCGAGGGCACGGACGGTGGCCGACCGAACCTCCCGCTCGAAGATGGCCATCTCCCCAAAGATGGCTCCCTTTTCCATGATCCCGATCTGCACTTCCCCGCGACCCTCTTGGTGCGTCAACACTTCGAGTCGGCCCTCCTGCAGCGTGAACATGCAGTCTCCGGGCTCTCCCTGTCGAACGACCACCTCGCCATCGGCGTACACCCGACCGAGCGCACTACCTTCCATTGGTGGCTTTCTCCTTCCTTCGACCTCGCCCGAACGGCATGCTGCCCGCGACGATGTTCCATCCGAGCGCCAGAGGGAAGCCGGGGTTCATGGTGCGCCGCAGGATATCCCGGTAGGGTGCACTTCCGGTGAAGGTGTCCCACAGCACGTTGCTCATCTGTTTGGTGCCCCCCTTCCGGGCTTGCTCCCGAACCGTCATGCGGACGACGCCCCGCCGAAGGACCTTGGAGTGTTGGATGAGGTGGGTCACTCCGAAGACGACCTTCGCGATGCTGTTGTCCACGTCGAGCGAGCGGCAGGCCGGCCAGAAATGCTCCTTGAAGGAGTCGCCAGAAACACCATGAAAGACCGCCGCCTTCGCGGCAGCCTTCGCAGTCCGATAGGCCGACCCGATCCCGTCTTTGTAGAGCCGTGCGACCCCGCAGTCCCCAATCCAAACCATCCGATCGGCAAAGGGTCGGACTGCGGCTTCCGTATTGATGCGCGGGTAGCAGTGGCACGCCAGAGGTGGGACGACCCCGCCTGGAAAACACCGACGGACCTCCGGCGACCCCAGGACCGACTCGACGAGTGCATCGTCGAGGTCATCGCCGAGCAGACAGAGCGTGACGAAATCGCCCTTGGGAATGATCGCAGCGAAGCCGAGACGGGGGATATCGAGGAGGAAGACGTGCATCGACGTCCCGAACCACTCCTTGATGACATCTGCCCCAAGCCGGAACTCACAGATGAACGTCCGTTGGGTTTCGGGCGCACCGAAGCCGGGCCCGGCGTTGCTGAACAGGTTCAATGCCTGACTGTTGACCCCCATCGCCATGACGAGGAGATCGTACTCTTTCGACTGACCATCGACACTGGTCACGCGCGGCCTTCCCTCCTCCCACCCGATGGAGCGCGCGAGTTTCTTGACGATCTTGGCCCCCGACGAGGACGTCAGGTCGAGCAAGTGCCGGTCGAACCCTGCCACCTCGACGGGTTCCGATTCCCTCGGACCGTTGCCCCGATAGACGGCGGCAATGCGTTTCTCGTCTCGGGGAGCCTGAATCGTCACATCACCCTGATCGGTGTGCAGCACATAGGAGTCGATCCCTTGCTGCACCACCGTCGGCGGCAGGTTGATCCCCTCGGCGGCGAGCATCTGCACCAGGGACTCAGAGATGATACCGCCACAATGGTTGCACCCGGCCGGGCCTCGGTGAGTGAAGAATCGCGGCTCGTAGATATCGACGTCGATCTCGAGATCGATCGACTCGGCCATCGACAACAGAAAGAAGCTGAAGAACGAGCCGGCGGGGCCTCCGCCAACGACGCCGACCCGAGAACCATCGGTCAACTCCAAGCGTTTGGTTCCATTGCCGGTGCCGTGCACCCGGCGGCGTGTGAACATCCTCATGAGTCTGGGGTGAGCAGGGAGAACACGTGATCGGGGTAGTCGAATCCCTTGGCGTGCATCGGTCCCAAGTCCCGGAACCCGAGGGGGTCATCCTCGGCAAAACGCGCCCCCTTCGCGACGAGTTGCCGAGTCATCCGGCATACCAAGATGGGACCGGTCTCATCCGTGGCGAACTTCTCGAGCCGGCTGGCCAAGACGATAGGTTCTCCGACCATGGATAGCCCCATGGGCGTATCCCCACCGAAGGAGTCGATGGAGACTTCACCCGTCGCGAGGGCCCAGTCCATTCTCAAGGGAAAATTCCGAAGGGTCCAGATGGACGCGTCGTCGGCAATGCCCTTCACCAGCCGATCGAGCGCGATGGCGGCATAGCAGGCGGCCACAGCCTGCTCCCCGCGCATGGTGCCCTCCCAGAAAGCCAGGATGGCGTCCCCGGGAAACTCTTTGACCGTACCTCCCAATTCCGCGACCGCCGCAGTCAGTTGCTCGAAGACCCGGTTCACCGACTGCTGGAGTTCCGCACCCTCGGCCTTGCGGACCATGACCGTATAGTCCCGAATGTCTCCGACGAGTACCGTGGCCAGACTGAGTTGTGGCGCGAGGTCGGTGCGCTTCCGTGGGGTCGGGGTCTCGCCGGTCACCGCTGCCGACTCCCCACCGAGGACAAACTGGAGCCCGCCACCAAGATCGAGTGTCTGACCGACCGTGATCTCGGTCTCGCGATTGGGGACGAGGCGACGGCCATCGACCCGCGTGCCGTTGCGACTGAGGTCGCGTACGAAACAGCGTCCCTCGGCTGTCTGAGTGATGATGCAGTGTCGCCACGACACCGCCGGATCACGAACCAGGAGCAGGCCGGCGGTGGCCGGCCGGTCTTCCTCGTAACGCCCGATTTCCAGTCGGTCGAAGAACGGGTACTGCTGTTGGGGAACGGGGGCGCCCGGAACGGGTTCGAGATATCGCCCGGGAAGTTCTCCCGAGGCAGGAGGTGGGGTGGCGAACGCGGCTGTATCGGGCCGCACCACCGTTGCTTCGCGGCCGCCAATCCATTGGCGCAACTGGCGAGGTATCGCGGAGAGAAAACTCATCCGTCACCAGGTCGATTGGGGTTCTTGCCTCTCGGGTGATCTCACCACGCAAACTGCACGGTACCCTCTGAAAAAAGTGTGAAGGCCTCTGGGGGAAATGTTCTATTGACTTTGCATGACAAAGTACTCTATATTGGCATCTCCAAAACTCGGATCGTGCGCATGAGCAGGCCAATTCAGCGAGGGCTCCACATTCTTGGTCTCGCGGCCATCCTCGGAGTCCTTGGCGATATCCTCCTCAGAACTACCCCATGGGGTGTGAACCTTTCGCTGTGGGTAGGAATGGCGTGTGCCGCGGGCTGGCTGCTCCTACCGGAGTCTGCCGAGGGTCGCCTCGAAATCGCGGGGTGGCCGTTGCTCGCGGCGCTTTTCTTTGCCTTCTGTTTCGCCTGGCGAGACGCGGAGTCTCTTCTGGTTTGGAATGGCCTCGCAATCCTCTGCGCGCTCTCACTCCCTGCCCTGAAGTTGCATGGCATTCGGCTCCGGGCAGCGAGGATCACGGATTACGTCATGGGGCTCGTAGCAAATGGTCTCAACGCGGTCGCCGGGCCGACACTCTTACCGAGAGAAGAGCTGGCCACGAACGAGATCTCCCGCCATAGCCCGCGAGCCCGTGCCGCGGTCCTGGGACTGATTCTGGCTGTCCCCGTGCTGTTCGTCTTCGGCGGTCTCCTAATGTCAGCCGATCCGGGTTTCGAGCGCATCGTGCGCGCATTGATAGACTGGGACTTCGAGATCATCGCCTCGCACATCGCGCTTGTGGGCTTCCTGGCATGGACCTCCACAGGGGTTCTCCGCCCGCTCGCCATGGGTCGCAACCCTGTGCTGAACTTCGGCGACAGGATCATCGCCAACGCTCCCAAGAAGCCGATGTTGGGCATCGTCGAACTCGGCATTCCGCTGGGAGCGCTAGGTCTGATCTTCTTGGTGTTCGCAGGCCTCCAGGCACGCTACCTCTTCGGGGGCGAGGCCGTGATCCTCCAAACGGCGGGACTGACCTACGCTGAGTATGCGCGAGGCGGCTTCTTCCAGGTGGTGGCCGTGGCGACGCTCCTCCTACCGTTGCTCCTCGGCGCCGATTGGTTGCTCGACGGGAGAGCCGCGCGGAATGTGACGCGCTTCCGGATCATCTCGGCGACTCTGCTGCTGCTCATTGCGCTGATCGTGCTGTCGGCGATCCTCCGGATGCGTCTCTACATGGATACCTACGGCCTGACGGAGGACCGCTTCTACGCCATGGCGTTCTTGGTCTGGGTCGGCATGGTCCTGGCGCTGTTCGGCACCACGGTCCTCCGCGGAAGGCGTGATCGGTTTGCGTTCGGAGCGATCGCGACGGGGTTCGTCACGTTGGCAACACTCAACATCGTGAATCCGGACGCGGTCATCGCCCGCACGAACCTCACGCGCGCCGAGGCTGGCGCGGAGTTCGATGTGGAGCACGCGAAGCGATTGTCGGCTGATGCCATCCCCGAGTTGGTCACCCGAGCCCCGGCGCTCCTCTCGGGTGAAGCGTGCGAGTCTTTCTGGAAGGGGTTGCGGGACAACAAGGCTCTGCACCAGTCGGATTGGAGAACCTGGAACCGGAGTCGCCGGACGGCCCGTCGAGCCATCCAGGAAGCCGCCCCTCCAAACTGCGGGTAGTCCACACCGTCCGGCAGGTGGTGCTCAATCCTCGGAGCCCGGCTAGACTTCCTCTTGTTCGCCTCGCGATGAGTGAAGTCTGAGCCAACATCTTTCGAGACCCACCATGACGTTACGCTGTTTCACCGGCCGCACTCGTGGCATCCTGCCTACACTTCTGTCCCTGGTCGCCTGCGGGACGCCACAACGTCAGGCACCTCCCCCCGCGGAGGTGACGATCGTCACCGTCGCCCCGCGTTCGGTGGATCAGGTCTTTGAGGTGGTAGGCAGCGTGGAAGCCTCCAAGAGTGTCTTCGTCAGGGCCCAGGTTGGCGGTGTCGTGGTTGCGCGCGAGTTCATCGAAGGCACGGCGGTGCACGCTGGCCAAGTGCTGTACCGGATCGACTCAACGACCTACTACGCCGATTGGCAGCGCGCGAAGGCCCAACTGGCGGATGCCGAAGCCCGATCGGCCAACGCCGAACGCAACCGATCCCGCATGGCCGCGATGCTGGAGATCGGGGCGGTCGCGCAGCGCGATCTCGACGATGCGGACACCGAATCCAAGCGAGCCGGAGCCGCGGTGGATGAGGCGAGAGCGTCCCTGGACGCTGCCAAGAAGCGTCTCGACGACACCGTGGTGCGGGCGGAGCTGGCGGGCCGAATCGGGAGAACCCGATTAGAGGTTGGAGCCCGGGTGCAGGGTCCGGGAGACATCTTGACGACGATCGACGTCCTCGACCCGATCTACGTCACGGTCAGTCCCTCGGGTCGGCAGGTCCTCGCGTGGAGGCGTGATCCTCGCGCATCGCGCCTGCTGGCCCCGGGTGGCGGGTTGGAAGCGGAGGCCATCCTTGCCGACGGCGCCGTGGCGGCCAGCAAGGGCAGGCTGACGTTCATCGATCCCGTCATCGATCCCGGAACCGGCACCCAGCGACTTCGAGTGGAGTTCGCGAACCGAGAGCAACTCCTCCTGCCCGGTGAGTTTGTGCGGGTCCGACTGCTCGGCTTCACCATCGACAGCGCGATCGTGATTCCACAGCGAGCGGTCCTCCAACAACTGGGGCACCAATCGGTATACGTGGTGACCGAGGGTGACACGGTCCGGGTCCGGGATGTGGAGGCCACGGGCTGGACGGGTGAAGACTGGCTGGTTCAGCGTGGCCTGTTGCCCGGCGATCGGGTGATCGTTGACGGCATTCAGAAGGTCGGACCGGGCTCGGTCGTGAGGCCGGCGCCGCTCGAGTCACCATGATCGAGCCGTCCCAAGAGGCACGCTACCTCTTCATCCGACGGCCGGTGCTGGCCGGGGTGATCTCGATCGTGATCACTCTACTCGGCGCCTTCGCGATGATCCGGCTGCCCATCAACCGCTTTCCCCAGATCACCCCGCCCTCGATTCAGGTGCAGGCCACCTACCCCGGCGCCAGCGCCGAGGATTTGGCCCAAGCGGTCGCCGCGCCGATCGAGCAGCAACTCTCCGGGCTCGATGGCCTGCTGTACTACACGTCCGCCAACTCCAACTCGGGTGTCTCGACCATCTCGGTCTACTTCGACATCAGCCGTGATCAGGACCTCGCCGCGATCGACGTCCAGAATGCGATCAAGTTGGCCGAACCCCAGCTCCCGGCGGAGGTGCGGACGCTCGGTATCGTCATCCGCAAGGCAAACAGCAACATCCTGATGCTGGTGGCACTCAGCTCCGACGATCCGCGGTTCGATTCATCGTTTCTGAGCAACTACGCGAAGCTGTACGTCGAAGACGAACTGAAGCGGGTCCCGGGCGTGGGGAATACGCTGCTGTTCGGGGGATCAGAGTTCTCGATGTTGCTGGACCTCGACCCGGGCACGATGGCCCAGTTGGGTATCACGGTATCCGATGTCACGGCAGCGGTCCGAGAGCAGAACTCGACCAAACCCGCCGGTCGGCTGGGCCGAGAGCCGGCACCCGAGGGAACGCAGCTCACCCTCCCAGTGACAACCAGCGGCCGACTCACCACCGCCGAGCAGTTTGGCGATATCATCGTCCGATCCCGGCCGGATGGATCTCTGGTCCGAGTGCGCGACATCGCAGAGGTGCGTCTCGGGTCCCTGAGCTACGATGCAGAGACCCGGCTCAACGGGAAACCCATCTCCAACCTCCTGATCTACTCCCGGCCCGGTGCCAACGATCTCGAGGTACGCGAGGCGGTGGTTACTCGCATGGAGGAGTTGTCCCGGTCATTCCCCGACGGTGTCAGCTTCAGTGTGCCGTACGACACCACACCGTTCATTTCCGAATCGGTCACCGAGGTCATCAAGACCCTGGTCGAGGCGATGATCCTTGTGACGCTGGTCGTCTTCCTCTTCCTCGAGAGTTGGCGGGCGACGGTCATCCCCATGATCGCGGTACCGGTGAGCATCATCGGCACCTTCCTGGGGCTTCAGGCGCTCGGGTTCACGATCAACACGCTCACGCTTTTCGGACTGGTGCTCGCAATCGGCATTGTCGTAGACGATGCCATCGTCGTGATCGAAAACGTGGAGCGGATCATGGAAGAGGAGCACCTGCCTCCTCGTCAGGCGGCCGACAAGGCGATCAGACAGGTGGCCTCGGCCCTCGTCGCCATCGTTCTCTCTCTCTCAGCCGTATTCGTTCCCGTCGCTTTCCTCTCGGGAATCACGGGGGCACTCTACAAAGAGTTTGCACTCACCATCGTCATCGCCATCGTCATTTCCGGAATCGTGGCCCTCACCCTGACCCCCGCCCTCTGCGCCACCATGCTTCGGTCGTCGACGGCGGAAACCACCAACCGATTCTTCCAAGCGTTCAATCGAGGCTTCGCGCGGAGCCGGAGGGGTTACCTCCGCACGGCCGGCTGGATCCTGGATCGCCCGCGGAGGGGCGTCGCGGCCTTTCTCGTGATGGTTGCCCTTGCCGGATTGCTCTACAAGCGGGTGCCGTCGGCGTTCGTGCCCGCGGAAGACAAAGGCTTCTACCTGCTGGCCATTCAATTACCCGATGCCGCCTCTCTCCAACGAACTCGGGAGGTCGTATCCCGGATCGAACAGATCGCGCTCTCCGATTCGTCGGTGAACACTGCGGTCACCCTGCTGGGGCTCGACATCCTCAACTTTTCCAACTCAACCAACGCCGCTGCCGTGTTCGTCGGGCTCAAGCCCTGGTCGGAACGTCGACGATCCGACCAGGGACTCGATGCCATTCTCCAACGACTGAATGGACGATTGTTCGGGCTCAAGGACGCCGTGGCGTTCGCGTTCAACTTCCCCGAGATTCCTGGCTTGGGACGGACGTCGGGCCTGGAACTCAACCTGCAGGCCCGTGGCGGGCAGAGTTACAGCGACCTGGTGGGTGAGGCACAGCGGTTCGCGCGAGAGGCCAGTGCCCTACCTGAGTTTACCACCGCTGCCACACTCGTTCGAGCCAACGTACCCCAACTGTTCGTCGAGGTTGACGAGGAGGCTGCGCGCGCCCGGGGCGTCGGGTCCGCACAAGTGTTCTCGACGCTCCAGGCCATGCTGTCCACACTCTACATCAACGATTTCAATATCTACGGTCGGACGTACCGTGTGCAGGCGGGCGCTCAGCCCCAGTTCCGGCAGACGCCCGAAGATGTTGGGCGTTTCTACGTGAGGAGTGATCGCGGAGACATGATTCCGCTCTCCGCGCTGGTCACCAGCGAAATGCGGGCGGGACCCAGCGTGATCAGCAAGGTCAACGGGTTCCCCTCGGCATTGATCACAGGCTCCCCCGCCCCCGGAAGGGGCACAGGTGAGATGTACGATGCCGCCGAGCGTCTGATCGCGGAGTCCTTCGAGCCGAACGGGTACGGTTTCGCCTACAGCGGACAGTCCTACCAGGAACGAGTGGCCAGCGGTGGAGGCGGGTTGGTGATCGTGCTGGGGCTCATTCTCGTCTTTCTGGTCCTGGCAGCCCAGTATGAGAGTTGGGCTATCCCTTTTGCGGTGCTGCTCGGCGTTCCCTTCGGGATGTTCGGCGCGCTGCTCGGTGTCTGGCTTCGGGGCATGGCCAACGATGTCTACTTCCAGATCGGGATGATCGCCGTCATCGGACTGGCCGCCAAGAATGCCATTCTGATCGTGGAATTTGCGAACACGCTTCATGCCGAGGGGCTGTCGATCCGGGAGGCAGCGATCGAGGCTGCGCGGCAGCGACTCCGCCCCATCCTGATGACCTCCTTCGCCTTTGTCCTGGGGGTTTCACCCTTGGTCGTGGCGAGCGGGGCCGGGGCGGTGAGCCGCCATTCGATCGGCACCGGGGTATTCAGCGGCGTATTGATCGCCACGCTGGTCGGGATCTTCTTCATCCCCCTCTTCTTCGCTCTGGTTCGCGGTGTTGCCGATCGTGGGCTCTGGCGTGGAACAAGGAGTACCAGCACGACGTCATAGCACCGACCTCCCTTCTGGCCAGTTTGAAGCCTTCTTGCGGTGCGATTCAACGTCCCTTGTGCGCCGTGGGGCCATTGTTACCCGATGCCGTACGCCTTCTCCGAACACACCGCCGACCTCCGGATGCACGTCACCGGACAGACCCTCCATGAACTCTTTCGTGATGCGCTCTTCGGTATGACGAGCGTCGTTCGGCCGGACAGGCTGCCGACGGCCCCGGCGACGGAGAGAACCGTCTCCCTCACGGCCTCAGACATCACAGGGCTTCTCATCGAGTTCTTGAATGAGGCCCTGACCCTGATGCATGTGCATCGCGAGGGCTACACAGGGGTCACCTTCGCGTCCCTCACCGACCATCAACTGCGGGCAACCCTCCAGGGGTTCCCCGCGAGCGTGTTCGCGGAAGGCATCAAAGCCGTCACGTACCATGAGGCGCAGGTGGTACGGGATCGCGGCGGGAGCTGGAGCACGACCGTCATCTTCGACCTCTAGAGGGGCTGAGGCCATGGTCGACATCTCGCAATTGAACCGCATTTCTCCCGTCCTCTGGGAGATCCCCACGAGCTTCCGGCGTGACATGCGTGTCCCCGCACGCATCTATGCAAGCGAGCCGATGCTAAAAGCGATCCGGAGTGACCGATCGCTCCAACAGTTGGTCAACGTGGCGACTCTCCCCGGCATCCAGCAATGGGCTCTGGCCATGCCCGACATCCACGAAGGCTATGGGTTCCCGATTGGGGGAGTCGCTGCCTTCGATACCCACGAGGGAATCATCTCACCCGGTGGAATCGGATACGACATCAACTGTGGGGTCCGCCTCCTCAGAACCGATATCACCCGATCCGATGCGGCACCGTTCATGACGGATCTGGGGCGCACTCTCTTTGCTGAGATCCCCTCCGGCGTCGGCCGGGGGGGACAACTCGCCCTCAAGGGGAATGATCTGGATGCCGTCCTCTCTGGTGGTGCCCCGTGCCTGAAGGAGTTGGGCTATGCCGAGGAGGAGGATCTCCGCCACATCGAATCCGCGGGCAAGCTCGACGGCGCCGATCCTTCGCGGGTATCCGAACGGGCGAAGGCCCGGGGCCGGGACCAACTCGGCACCATGGGTGCGGGGAACCACTTCGTCGAAGTGGGATACGTGCAGCAGATTTTCGATCGCGCCATGGCTGAGCGACTCGGTCTGATTCGGGATCAGGTGACCGTCCTGATCCACACCGGCTCTCGCGGCTTGGGTCATCAAGTCGCCACCGATTACATCCGTACCATGAACCGGGTCATGTCCGGGTACGGCATCTCCCTTCCCGATCGGGAGTTGGCCTGCGTGCCGTTCGAGTCGCCCGAAGCGCGGGACTATTTCTCCGCGATGAATGCGGCGGCGAATTTCGCCTGGGCCAACAGGCAAATGATCACCTTCGAAGTACGCCAAGCCTTTGGGCGAGTGTGGCGGACGGACACACCGAGCATCTCGGTCGTCTACGACGTCGCACACAACATCGCCAAGGTCGAGCGATATGCGATCGACGGAGAGGAACGGGACGTCGTG
This sequence comes from Gemmatimonadota bacterium, assembly GCA_003246755.1. Taxonomy (GTDB): domain Bacteria; phylum Gemmatimonadota; class Gemmatimonadetes; order Gemmatimonadales; family GWC2-71-9; genus SZUA-320. The sequence continues at coordinate 56,516 of QKDC01000174.1, forward strand.
GTCCACCGGAAGGGAGCCACTCGGGCCTTCCCGGATCAGCCTGTCCTGATCCCGGGCAGCATGGGCACCGCCTCGTATGTCCTCATGGGGCGGGAAACGTCGCTCCGGGAGAGCTTTGGCTCCAGCTGTCACGGTGCGGGCCGTCGCATGTCCCGAACGCGGGCGCGGAAGCAGACGACCGCAGCGCGGCTGCGAGAGGAACTGAGCGAACAGGACATCATCATCAGTGCAGGCTCGAAACGCGGGCTCGCCGAAGAAGCCCCGCTCGCCTACAAGGACATCGACGACGTCGTCGATGTGATCCACGAGGCCGGGATCGCAACGAAAGTCGCCCGCCTCAGACCTCTGGCGGTCATCAAGGGGTGAGTCGTTTGCGAATGTATTGCGCGTGTTGCCGTCGGAGTGTGGACGGCCTGAGAATGTGATCGTGATCGCCCGACCATCCAATCGTGAGGCCGCCGATCTCCTCCGCCGCACCGCTGACGTGCTGGCCGAGCAGGACGAAGACGGGTTCCGGATCAGAGCCTATCGCCGGGCGGCCGATGTGGTGGAGGCGCTCCAGGAGCCCGTGTCGCAGATCTTGGCACACGAAGGCGTCGAGGGACTCATTGCCCTGCCCGGTATCGGGGAGGGAATCGCGTTCGGACTCTCGGAGTGGAACCGCACCGGGAAACTCCCAGCCCTCGAGCGGCTTCAAGGCAAATCCGACCCTGTCAGTCTGCTTGCCACGGTACCCGGCTTGGGCCGAAAGCTCGCCGACCGAATCCACCATGCGTTGGGAATCGGGAGCTTGGAGGACTTGGAGTTGGCGGCGTGGGACGGCCGCTTGGATGCCCTTCCAGGGTTCGGACCACGCCGGTTGGAGACCATCCGAGGTGCCCTCTCGGCTCGGCTCGGCCGAAGGCCGATCCCGCGAACCTCGCCCGAGGATCGTCCTCCGGTTGCGGACCTGCTGGCAGTCGACCGCGAGTACCGTCGCAAGGCGAAGGCACTCCGGCTGCGGACCATCACACCCCGCCGCTTCAATCCCGATCGCCGTGCCTGGCTACCCGTTCTCCATACTATTCGGGGCGGTCGGCACTACACTGCCCTCTTCTCGAACACCCTCACCGCGCATCGTTTGAAGCGGACCCACGACTGGGTCGTGCTGTATTACGACAGCAAGCAGGGTGAGGGGCAGGCCACGGTGGTGACGGAGCGAAGCGGACGACTCCGGGGGCGGCGGGTGGTGCGCGGACGAGAGCCGGAGTGCTACAAACACTACGGTGTCTGGCTCGAGCCCGAACCACACGCTCGAACCGATGGAGACGGCGTGATCTGACCGATATCAGATTGCGATCTTCGGTGCCTGTTTCTCCAGCAGCCTGCCGATCGTGGTCACTTCTTCCACCATCAGATCCAACGCGTCATCCAGGCTGAACAATCCCATCAGGACACCGTCCGGCCCGGTCACCACGATCCGGCGGACCCCGGCCCCGGCCATCCGTGTGATGGCCTCTTCGGTGGGGGTGTTTTCGTCGACCGAATGGACCGGGCTGCTCATGATCTCTCTGAGATGCATCTCGTCGGGATTATTGCCGGTCGCCAGACAACGGATGGTGACATCGCGGTCGGTGACGATCCCCATCGGCTTCTCCGGCTGACCTTCGACAACCACGAGCGTGCCGACGTCGAATTCGGCCATGCGTTCCGAGGCTGCCCTCACCGTTTCGTCGGGTGAGGCGGTGGCCACCACTCGAGTACAAAATCTTCCTACGGACATGCCTTCCTCCCTGCAGGGGGCCATGTGAAAATCTGGCGCAGTGGTGGTGAACGGTGACTGAAATGGGCGTGAAGAGTGCGGGGGGACCACGGGGGGGAGAGAGAGGTTGCACCTCTAAGGAGTCCGGGTTCATGATCAAGGACCTTGAGGAGGAGTTGATCAATGTTCAAGCCACTATCCGCAATCGGCTTCTTGACCGCCGCCGTGTTTCTATTCCCAAGCCCAGTTAGCGCTCAGGACGCCATTAACGTCTCGGCCAAGGAGCTTCGCCAGTACATCGGCAAGCGGGTCACCGTGGAGGGGAAGGCGGTTGAGACTGCCTCCACAAAGGACTCCCGTGAAGAAGTCGAGCTCTTTCCTCAGGCTGGGTTCTCAGAGACCGTCTACCTGTACTTCGAGCGCCGAACGCCCTTCGAGGCGTTCTTCGCCGTGGTGACCGGCAACGCCTCACGGGCCAATCACCGCTTCTGGCGAAACAAGCATCTCCGAGTGACCGGCATGGTAATCGATGGGCCGAGCGGACGACGGATCGGGATCGTGGTGGATCACCCAGACGACCTGGTCGATTTGGACGCGGAAAAGCCCTAGCTCCCGTCGAGATCGTCTATGGGCGGCGCCGGATTTCCAGGTTGCCGTTGCCGGAACTCATCACTAGTCGTCCTCCCCCGTCGCCGATCGTTCCACGGACGCGCGACGGGTTGATCCGACCTTGCATCAGGATCGGGAAATCGAGAGTCACCTGACCGTTGCCGGTGTTCGACTCCAGCTCCGCGCCAAAGTCTTCGGGGACCCTGAGGATGATCCGCCCATTACCGGTGGTGAACCTCATGTCGGGCGCTCCGGTCAGCCGCTCCATCGACACATCGATGGTTCCGTTGCCGGAGTTTGCGGAAACCGGACCCAGAACCGTGCTGATGCGAATGTCTCCGTTACCACTGGACACATCGACCGGACCACCGACACCGTCAACCGTCACCTTCCCGTTGCCCGATGAGGCGCTGACCGAGCCAGCGGCTCCAGATACGTTGATTCCCCCGTTGCCACTCCTGGCGATCACCTCCTGACCCCCGCCCGTGACGCGCACCTCACCGTTCCCGGTCGAGGCGCGCACGCGTGACCCTGCCGGAATCTGGACCGTGAAATTGACTCGGATCTGACGGTCGTGTGACGATGCACGAGAGTCGGGAGTGCTCTCATAGGACCCATCCTCGTTACATTCGTCCGTGCCCTCATAGACCGCGCAAACGGTCACGCCATCCCCTTCCCGACGCACCACGAAGCCGACGTCCCGCACCGACCCCCGCCGGACGTCCTTCTCTGCCCGAATCGCGACCTGGTTGCCGGGGCCCTCGGTGACACGGACAAACCCGTTCGGTGAAGCAATTCGGACCCAGGCTCCCTGGGCTACGGTCTGGTTGTGGGAAAATGTCGACCCATCCCGGCCGACGATTTCCTGAGCGAAGACTGGGGCGGCGAGTGTGCAAGCCAGGCCAAAGGCAAGAACTGAGCGTGTCATGGAGCCCTCTTGGGATGCGGTACCTAGAGTTAGATCCCTGCCACATACGGAACGTTGGACCTCCAAGTATCAAACCGGTTTCCATCGCCGCTATTCGGCGCGCATCACCGTGGCCGCATCGACCCGTGTTGCCCGGTAGGCAGGAACGAAGGTCGCCACGGCGGCGATGGCTCCGAGCACCACCCCCACCGTGATCCGGGTGACGAGATCATTCGGGGTGACGCCGAAGAGCAGGGATTGCAGCAGCCGACTCGTGATCGCGCTTCCCAACAGGCCCACCACGAGACCCACGCCTATCGCAATCATGCCTCGACTCATGGCTCCCCCAAGCACCCGATGTCGGGTTGCCCCCAAGGCCATTCGAATACCGAATTCGGTGCGCCGTGCCCCCATGGTGTACGCCATCACCCCGAACACGCCGACGGCTCCCAGGGCGAGTGCCAGTACGGCGAAGAACGACAAAACGTTTGCGAAGAAACGTCGCCGGGCCATCGACTCGCCGACGACCTCGTCCATGCGGCGGAGGCCGACGATGGGGATGTCCTTGTCGACCATTCCGACTGCCTGCCGAGCGGCCAGCATCACCGGCCGAAGATCGTCGTCTGCTTCGATCATCACCACCATACTCGACAGCGCCCACCCAGCGGCGTGTGGCACGTACATCTCCGCCACGGGCTCGCGGTCGAGGGTAAACTGCCGCGCATCGCCGACAACCCCGACGACCTCAAACGGTTGGCTCCCGAACAGCCGGATCACTTTGCCGAGGGCGGGCTCCTCGGGCCACAACTCCTCAGCCATCGTCCGATTGATCAGACCTACCGTAAGCCGATCGGCACGGAGGTCTGCGTCCGTGAATCCACGGCCTTCGAGGAGGGGTTGGTCGACGACGTCGAAGTAGTCCGGGGTAACAACCCTGAAGTTGGCGGTGGGGAGCGGGCCATCGGGTGGCGGGTGGCCCTCGGCGAGGTAGGGGAACCCCCAGTTACCAAGACTGAATGGGAGGAGGTGGATGGCTCCGACCGTGCGGACACGTGGTATCCCCCGCAGACGTTCGAACAGCTGATCGTAGAGCACGCGGGCGGATGCGTGGTCATACCGGGCAGATGGCGGCGACAATTCCATCGCAATGACATCTGTGGGATCGAGTCCGGTCTCCACCGACCGGAGTTCATGGATGCTCTTGAGGAGCAGGCCCGCCCCACTCACCAGGATCGTCGCAAGGGCAATTTCGCTTCCGACCAGGAGGGCACCCGAGCGACCGGCGGTGCGGGTCAGTACACGGCCACGCGACCCCGTTCC
>QKDC01000134.1 GCA_003246755.1 Gemmatimonadota bacterium
CGGGTGCCGCCGGGGTTGGGCTCGTGATTCTCGATGCGAGGACAGGGGCTGATCTCACGCCCGACATGGTCGCGGGGATACGACTGACGCCGAAGAGCTGGGTCGGATCTCACGTGGCCGGGGTACTCGCTGACGACAACGGTCAGCGCTCCACGGCCGTTGCATCACTCACCACTGGTCGCATCACCCCGCTGGCAAGTGCGGTAAGCCAGGGGTCAGACAACACGAGCCTGTCGCCCGATGGCCGATTCGTCGCCTTCACGGATGTCGTCGGCGGGAACCAGGATATCTACGTGGCCACGGTCGAGGGAACCCAGCGGCGTCGCATCACCTCCGGCCCGGAGCGGGACGGTTCGCCTCTTTGGTCCCCGGAAGGAGACGTCCTCGTCTACAAGAATCCCAGCGGCCTGCTCGCCGTCTCGATGGCCGATGGCGCCCCGAGCGGGACCGCATACGCCTTGCTGAACGACGACCGCCTCACCCCGTTCGCCTGGACGCGTCGTGGCCTCTACTACGCCGTGGCAAACTATATCAGCGACGTGTTTCAATTGCCGGTCGATCCGGCCACGGGTCGCACCACAGGTCCTGAGGAGCGGCTGCCAGCGGTACTGGAGGGCGGAGCCCAGTGGATGGCGTGGTCACCCGACATGACCCGGTTGGCCATGGCCGGTTGGGACGGGATCATGCGGCTCTATACGCCAGCGAATGGATCGGTGACCGACTTCGAGATGGGAGAAGAGTTCCTTCCCTCGCTGATCTGGTGGTCGGCCGACGGACACGAGGTTCGCTTTACGACGGCAGCGCGGGGGCGGCGCGACCGTCGCGCCACGGTGTTCGCCCTGAACCCCGGTGACGGTGTTGTGCGGGAGCTGTTCCCCCGGCTCGACTCGGCCAGCCACGTGCATCTGTCACCGGACGGCCGCAGGATGACGTTCATCACGAATCTGGTGTCGCCGGGGCCGAAGGAGCTGCGGGTCACGGAGATGGGAAGCCTCGAGGGCCTCGTGCTCGCAACCGCACCCGGGCCGGATGGAAACTTTTCGGGCCGGTACGGCCAACCCGTGTTCTCCCCCGATGGTTCGCAGGTGCTGTTCATCCGGGCGCAGGGCCGCAGTCCGGAAGATTACCAGTCCGCCATCTGGCTTGCGTCCGCCGATGGAGGATCGCCGGCACGAGCGCTGGTCTCGTCCACGGGGGCATTCTTCGTCGACGTGTTCTGGTCACCGGATGGGCGGAACGTCGTCTTTACGGAGGTCGACATGAGAGCGAAGCGAGGATCCCTCTCCGTCGTGTCAGTGAATTCCGCGGCGCGTCACGAGATCCTCTCGTTCCGGTACCCTCGGGGCGCGGCCGAGCCCGAGGTCGCTCTCAAGTACTGGACTCCGGATGGGCGCGGCCTCGGCATCACCAGGACCACCGGCCAGCTCGAGTTTTGGGTGGCAACCGACGTGCTGGGGAGGAATAGTCGGGGTGGCGGGCAATGAGCAGGCCACATTCCGACCGTTCACCCGGTTCAGTCACGCGGCGCCCGAGCAGGAGTGCATCCTCGCCATCGGATGCTCCCGTCAAACTGAGCGAACTCTCTCCCTAGGCACGGGAGGGCCACGCGATGTGCGAATTCAGGCGATTGTTAGCGTGGTTCTGTTTCCTCCCGCTACTGGCCGCGTGTCACAGAGCATCGGACCGCGAGTGGATGGGAACTGTCACCGACTCGGCAGGTGTTCGAATCGTCCACAACCCTCCGGAGGGAGTTTGGAACCCAGGGAACCGGTGGACCGTCACGGAAGAACTCCGGATCGGGGTGGTCGCCGGTAAGCCCGAATACGAGTTCGGCGCGTTGGTCGGTATCGACATCGACGAGGCGGGCAACGTCTATGTCCTCGACCAACTCACACAGGTCGTGCGGGTATTCCATTCGAACGGAGCTTACCTCAACACCTTCGGAGGAGCGGGATCGGGCCCTGGCGAACTCGGACCTGGCGCGAGCGGCATCTGGATTGGGCCTGACGGGCGCGTCTGGGTGGCCGATCTCGGCAACAGCCGCCTGAATTTCTACCTTCCCGACGGCACGTCCGACGGCAGCTTTCCTTTGCCGCTCAGCCAACTCGGAGGCGCTCTGGGTACGCCGATGCGATGGACGATGTCGCACGACGGCGGGCTGCTCGTGCAACTGCTGATATACGCGCCCCCCGGACAGAGTCTGCCCGGGGGCCTGTCTCCCGGTTACGCGATCGTGGAGTTCGATCGCACTGGAGTCATTGCCGACACCGTGCACGTCTTTCCGTTCGACCCGTCTGTCGAATCGAGTGGAGGTCGCGGGCGGATTACGCTATTCAGCGCCTCACCAGTTTGGGACCTGGCGCCCGACGGCACCTTCGTGTCTGCAATGAACTCGACGTACCGCGTCGCGTTCTGGTCACGCGACGGGCGGTTGACGCAGGTACTGACTCGCGAATCCACGCTCAAGGTGGTCACGGACGCTGACAAGGAGGCGATACTGCAGTCCTTGGGAGCCCTCTACACCAAATACGGAAATCCGCCGGCCCGCGTCCAGCGGCAGCTCCAGGCCTTTTCGTTTGCTGAAACGTACCCAGCCTTCCTGACTTTCCTGGTCGCGGATGAAGGGAGCCTGTGGGTGCAACAGATACAGACACCCGACCAGATGCCGCCAGGCGGTGACTTCAACCCGATGGACGACTTGGGATCGAACGGTTGGGACATCTTCGACAAGGAGGGACGTTACCTGGGCGAGCTGTTGTTTCCTGAGGGCTTCACTCCCCTCAAGCTCGTCGGAGACTCAGTGTGGGGAATCGCAAGGGACGAACTCGGTGCGCATTATGCCGTGAGGCTGATGCTCATGCGACCAAGCTCATGAGGATGACGAGTGCGGCATGAATCGCTCGCAACATCCGATGCGCTTCATTCGAAGATCGAGTCGGGATCCAGCCGACCGACAGTTTACTGCAGTGGGCCAGGGTAGAGTTGAACTACCGACCTTACGCTTATCAGGACCTAGCCTGAACAAGCGCATACCGGCAACGTGACGCTTTACACTGAGATGATCCGCGCTTCAAGCTCGTGAAGGAGAATCCGATGTTGCGCCGTCGCGACGCTTGCGCGAATCGGTACCAGAGTGTTTCATCAGAGAGCGTCTCCCTCCGCCGGTCTACCTTGTCCGACGGTCCCCCTACGGACAAGGTGCCCCATGCGTCCCACTTTCCGGGCTTGTCTCGTCGCCCTCCTCGTCGCTGGCCTCGTCGCATGTCGTGACTCCACCACCGCACCGACCCCGGACGGTCCCTCTCTCCAGCGGGCAACGCCCGGAGCATCCTTCGACTGGTCGGTTCCCGCCCGGTTCGGTCCCGATCGGGACGGTGATGGCCTGCGAGACTACTTCCGATTGGCAGCAGAGATCAATCCGGCGTCCTGGCCGGTCAACTTCGACGCGTGTGCTCTCGCGCCGGCCGCACAATACGTCTGGTACGTGGACGACGCGCAGGTGGCCTCGGTGACCTCATGCACGTACACGCATCACTTCCCCACCGAAGGAGTGTATGACGTTGCTCTCCACGTGATCCGTGTCCCGGGACCGGGGCTCTGGGCGGAGGAGGTCGTGATCGTCCAGGACTGGTTGGTGGTGTCATTCGGCGACTCGTATGCGTCGGGAGAGGGTGTCCCCGAGGTGACCCAAGGCGTGGAGGCGGTGCTCAAGAACATCAACACGTCGCTCCAACAGTTGACCACCGCCCAGCAATTGCTCGCCGATGCGCTCACCAATCTCCAGGACGCATTTGCCCGCAAGGGCCTCGCCGACGCCGTTTTGAGCGATGCACAACAGGAGCGCACCAACTTCTTCAACGCGTGCAACAACATCGATTTCAAGTCCATCCAGGCGTGTGTTGATTTCCTCATCGGTCTTCCCTTCAGCACGTACGATGCTGCCAAGGCACACTTTGACCAGGCAGTGCAGAACGCCCAGGACCGGGTCAACAGTCTGACCATCGCGTGGCAACAGGCGCAAGCGGCGCATTCCGCGGCCCAGAGCAGTGTGAACAACCTGATCCTGGCGATCAACGCTCTGAAGGCCGGGTTGCCGCCACCCAAATGGCAGGACCCGTACCCCCTGGAGAAGTGGAACAACGAGAACTGTCATCGCTCCGCCAACGCGGCCCCCGCGAGGGCGGCCCTCGCCTTGGAGGAGAGTGATCCCCGCACCTCGGTGACCTTCGTGCACCTGGCTTGCACCGGGGCGAGGGTGGATAGGTTCCGCGCCAGTCTGCGAGAACAGATCCCTTGGGCGGACACGCTCACCGCGTCGCGGGAGATTGACGTGGTCCTGGTCTCCATCGGCGGGAATGACGCGGGCTTCGTCAATCTCGCGGTCGCCTGTGTCGTGCAGCAGCCGTGCTACGTGGATACTCCTGCGTTCAATCCAGGAGCGGCGGCCGCGTACTGCAACCTCCTTGACCTCTTTGGCCTGTCCCAACTGTGCAATAATCTGTTCGGCGTCGTTCCAGCTCAGAGCGCCAAGGCGATCCTGTTGACGGGTGTCAGCGCTCTTCCGGCCCTCTACGACGAGGTGGCCGGCGTGTTGCTGCCCACGCTCACAGGTTTGCTGGAGCCTGAGCCCAGCCCGGGAGCGCCGGGCCCGGTGCTGACGCTCGTTGACCGCGTCCGCTCGGACCGGGTGTACATCACGGAATACGTTGACATGACCAAGGACGATGCGGGAGAATACTGTGTGGCAAGCGCCAGCAACCTGCTCGGCACCATTCCGGGGATCACCCCCGACGAACTCCAGTGGCTCGATCGGGCCGCCGCCGATTCCATCAATGCCGCGGGACGTGCGGCCGCACAAATCCACGGTTGGAATGCCGTCAGTGGGATCTACAGTGGCTACGAGAACCATGGATACTGCGCGAACACTCACTGGGTCGTGCGTGCCCACGAGACCTTCCTGCGGCAGGGTGACGAGTCGGGGATGGCACATCCCAATCTCTTGGGCCATACCCACAACGGACAGGCGATCTTCGGCGCCCTGCTCGGGGACCTGTACCCGGCCGGCCTTGGAGCAGGCCCTCGACTGCCGAATCCGGCCGGTCTGCCTGCACCGTGATGGCAGTGTAGTGGACACACCCGGGCGATCTTGAGGAGAATCCAAGACCGCAGCTGCGGGACAACTGCAAGCACGGTCAGAGGATCGTCACAATGCCTCCCCCAAATCAGGCGTTCGGCTGCCTGACTGCAACTGCCGCGAGCTCCACACTGGAAGGCTCGATTGTCTTGGTTCACCAAAGCCTAGGACGCCCCGGCAGCCCTGCATTGGCACGTCCGTGCTCTCCCTGCCCCCCATAAGAAAATCGCGCCTGCGTTGTAACCGCATGCGCGATCAGAGGTTCACTCAAGTGGGCCTGGGTAGAGTTGAACTACCGACCTCACGCTTATCAGGCGTGCGCTCTAACCACCTGAGCTACAGGCCCCACAAGGACTTAC
>QKDC01000028.1 GCA_003246755.1 Gemmatimonadota bacterium
GGTGCGATTCGAGGCCGATTGAGAGTCCTTCGCCACATCTTACTCCAAATTCATATTCCCATGACAATATGATTTTATCTCTGTCTTAGGCAAGTTCCGTCGCCTGGGATCGCCCCGCGCCGAAAGGTTTGATTCGAGGCCAGGCGGTCCACGCGAAGAGCAGGACGGCCAACAACTCGGCCACCCGGCCAACCGCAGCGACCCAGGCATCTGCTCCGAGGCTGAGACCGCCGCCAGCCATCCAGACCCCACCGTTCAGGAGCCACCACGCCACGCGAATCGGTGACTCTGGGCCACGGGCCTCCCCCCGAGTGCCGCCGCGGTGTTTGGGGAGAATCCAATAGGCCACACCGAGAGCGAGTTGGAGAACCCAGCCGAGCAAGAGGAGTTCAACGTGGAGTGGTCGGAACCTCAGCATGATTCCTGGAATACCTGAGAGCAGGAATGCCCCGAGCAAGGAGCCGCCGAGGAGGGAAAGCAGTGCCGTGCGGATGAAGCGCACCGCGAGCGGAGGCATTGCTCAGCGCTCCTTGACGCGCGGCCAGACGTGCAAGACCAGCAGGAGGAGGGCGAGGAACTGCAGTGCGGCGGAGGTGAGCAGGAAGGTGTGCCTCGGCTGACCGAACACCATCGGTTCGATCCCCGCTCGGAGGAGAAGGCCCAGATTCAGGAGGAGCAATCCGGCCCAGCCGACGCGCTCATCACCACGTGGGGTGGCCGCGGAGGCTCGCGGGAAGAGCCAGTGCGCGATGCCGAAGATGAGTTGCGTGAGCCATCCGACGACCAGGAGATGGAGGTAGGTAGCCGAAAGACCCGCCCGTGCCGGCGACGACACCGCCAGTAGGACCCCGATCCCCATCCCACCCACGAGGTAGAGGAGCGCGCACTTGAGGGCGAACCGGGTCAGACGGGGCGTGGTCCCGCCTCCCGGAGCGCTTGGGCGAAACGTCGGACGATCTCCCCTGCAGGCTCGATCGAGGTGATTCCCTCCACACTCTTGCCCGCTTGCCAGTAGTCCTGCTCTCCCGTCTCATCGAGAGAGGATCGCTTGAGTTGCCACAGGGACTTGAGGGCATACAGAGTCCTCATCCAGTGCTTGCGCTTTCTCCCACGCAGCATCCAGCGTGCGAAGGGACCGGCCTTCAGTCCCATCCGGCGGACGAACGGTGTGTTGATCACGGCGACAGGCACACCGGTAATCCGTTCGCTGAGCACGATGTCCTCTTCCTTGGCCCGAACGATCGCCTCTTTATAGGGCGCGCTCGTGCGGCACTCGGTGCTGGCGATGAACCTGGTCCCCATTTGCACTCCGGCGTACCCCATCTCCAGGGCCCCGACGAACTGTTCCGGGCTGCCGATGCCGCCGGCACAGACCAGGGGGAGGCCGAGATCGGCGAGTTCGTCCCACAACTCCTGGGCGGACTTTGGTCCGGCGTGGCCTCCGGCTCGTCGGTTGACCGCGATGAGTCCATGGACCCCTCCATCGAGCCCCTTCTCGGCCCATTTTCGTTCCGTCACATCGTGATAAACGCATCCCCCGACCGCGGCAACCGCATCTACGACCCAACCTGGCTTTCCCAGAGACGTGACAAAGAACCGCACACCCTCTTCGAGGGCCACATTCACCCACCGAACCATCCGTTCATGATAGGTCCGGCTCGAGGCCTCGATCAGCGCGTTCATACCGATGGGCTTCGATGTCAGGGACTTGATGTACCGGAGCCCCTCACGAAAATCATGCCCGTGCACATAGGTCAGCGAAATCGGCTGGACGATTCCGATGGCCCCAGCTTCTGACACCGCCGCCACGAGTTCAGGGTTACTGCAGGGATACATCGCCCCGGCGATGAGTGGGACCTCGATCCCCGCGTGTCGAGTAAGGGCTGTCTCCGGCAAGCTCATGACGTCACTGGACTCAACAGCCAACGGACCGTGGTGCGGGCCACTAGGTCTTGCGTGGCATCGGTGATGAGGGTCTCGACATCGATTTCGGTGGGTTCCGTGACTCGTTGTGGTGGGGAGGAGGCACTAATTGCGGTGAGGGTGCCGCGACCTTTCTTCTCGAACTCGATGGAGAGGCTGACCGGGATGCCCCGCACGTCAGCGGAGAGGCCGAAGAGCATCCCGAGGCCACTGGTCACTTCCCCAAGATTGGCGAGAGCAAGCGCATGTACCGACTTGAGGTGATTTCTGACCCGGCGCCGGTCGCGCAGGGTGACCCGGGCAAATCCGGGACGCAATTCACGGACATGGGCGCCAATACTCCCGGTGTACGGGACTGTGAGGCCGAGCAGCCGGGAAAAGAGCCATGTTCCTCCCGGAAGTCGATGGAGGCGATCCCAGGCACGGATCACTGCGGTGATGGGGCTGAGGGAGGGTGTGGACATTGAGATTCCTGTCAGTGATTGAGGAATGTACCATCCCGCTTCACGGTCCGTTCACTATCGCTTAAGAAACCAGCGGCAGGTTTCACGCATGCACCTGCCCAACCCCAGCGCGCCACCACGCGACCTCGCACGCGAAATGGCCTTTCGAGGTCTTGCGCGGTCCGTCGGCAACACACCGTTGTTGGCGATTCAGTGCACGTTTCAGGGCACGCCCTACACGATATACGCCAAACCCGAGCAGTTGAATCTCACAGGCAGCATCAAGGACCGCATGGCCCTACACATCTTGAGACGGGCCGAGGAGACGGGGTCGCTTGGCGTGGGGTACCGGATCGTCGAGGCCACCAGCGGCAACACGGGGCTGTCGTTCGCGGCCATCGGGAGGGCGCTGGGTCATGAGGTCACCATCTTCATGCCCGATTGGATGAGTCGGGAACGCGTCGCCCTGATTCAGGGGTATGGTGCTGTGGTCGTCCCGGTGAGTCATGAGAGGGGCGGATTCGTCGGCGCGATTGCTCTGGCCGAACAAGAATCGGCCTCCGGACCAAACGTGTTTCTTCCACGCCAGTTCTCCAACGAAGCCAATACCGAAGCTCACCAGCTCACCACGGGACCGGAACTTTGGTACCAACTCCAGGCCAGAGAACTGGCACCCGACGCTTTCGTGGCCGGCGTCGGAACCGGTGGAACCGTCATGGGGGTGGGGCGCTTTCTGCGCACGATGCGCGACGGGATTCGTGTCCACCCGCTCGAGCCTGCCGAATCACCGACACTCTCGACGGGCCATCAGGTTGGGCACCACCGGATCCAGGGCATTTCCGACGAGTTCATTCCCGCAATCGTCGATCTCGAGGAACTCGACACCGTGCTCTCGGTATCGGACGGGGACGCCATCTTGATGGCGCGTGGCTTGTCTCGCACCTTGGGGCTGGGGGTGGGCATCTCCTCAGGAGCCAACTTCCTGGGTGCCCTGCTACTCGCTTCGGAGATGGGGCCCGATGCGGTGGTCACGACGGTCTTCCCGGATGACAACCGTAAGTACTTGAGCACAGCCCTCTTTGGTGAAGAACCTTCACGGCCCGACTACCTCAGTACCGCAGTGCGTCTCACAGGGTACGATGTCCTCCGCCGCTCCTGTCGGACCTGCACCGACGCCGAGGAGTGTGAGCACTGGCCTCCACGGTAAGCCTCATGTCATCACGCACGATGGGTCAACAGTTCGGGCGCCAATCCTGGGCCGAGCCGTGGAAAATCAAGATGGTCGAGCCGCTCCGCATGCTGACCAGGGAGGAGCGGGTGGATGCGCTGCAGGAGGCAGGGTTCAACACCTTCCTCCTTCCCTCCGAGGCGGTGTACATCGACCTGCTGACGGATAGCGGGACAAGTGCCATGAGTGACCGCCAATGGGCGGGGATGATGCTCGGGGACGAGGCATACGCGGGAAGCAGGAACTACTACCGTCTCGAGGAGGCCGTACGCGAGCACTACGGGTACACCCACATCGTACCGACCCATCAGGGTCGGGGCGCCGAGCATCTCCTGAGTCAGGTGCTCATCGAGCCGGGTCAACTGGTACCCGGAAACATGTACTTCACGACGACTCGTCTCCACCAGGAACTTGCCGGAGGGTCCTTCGTGGATGTGATCATCGATGAAGCGCACGACCCCGCGAGCCTCCATCCGTTCAAGGGCAACGTCGACCTCGGTAAGCTCGAGGACCTGATCCGACGTGAGGGCGCTGCTCGCGTCGCATACGTCAGTCTCGCGGGAACCGTGAACATGGCGGGGGGACAACCCGTGAGCATGGAAAACGTGCGGGCACTCCGGTCACTCTGTGACAGATATGACGTCCCGCTCTACCTCGACGCGACACGGATGGTCGAGAACGCCTTCTTCATTCAGGAACGGGAACCCGGGTTTGGCGATTGGTCGATCGCGAGAATCCTGAAGTCCTTCTGCAGCTACACGGATGGCGCCTGGATGAGTGCCAAGAAAGACAACCTCGTCAATATCGGTGGGTGGCTTGCGGTCAATGATCCGGCGGTGTTCGACGAACTGCGAAACCTCGTCGTCGTGTACGAGGGCCTTCACACGTACGGTGGATTGGCCGGCAGGGATATGGAGGCCATGGCGATCGGGATTTCCGAGGCGGTGGCCGACGACTATGTCCGCGCGCGCATCGGCCAAGTCCGGTACCTCGGAGACTTGTTGACCGACTGGGGAATTCCGATCGTCCTTCCCATCGGTGGGCATGCAATCTTCCTTGATGCCCGAAGGTTTTACGACCATCTCCCCCAGGATGAATTTCCCGCTCAAACACTCGCGGCGGAACTGTACCTGGATTCCGGAGTGCGCGCGATGGAGCGGGGCATCGCCAGTGCCGGGCGCGACCCGGTGACCGGCGACCACCATCGCCCGCGACTGGAACTCACTCGACTGACCATCCCACGGCGAGTCTATACCCAAGCGCACATGGATGTCGTGGCCGAATCAGTGAATCGGGTTCACGAGGTGAGGGAGGCGACCAGAGGGCTGCGGATGACTCACGAACCCAAGTATCTCAGGTTCTTCCAGGCACGGTTCGAAAGACTCTAGTTCGCCCCTGTCGGGAAGGGCTTCCTGCGATGTGGCAGGAATCGGGGTACCCGGTCACGGTAGGCCGCATACTCCGCCCCGAACCGGTCGAGCAGTTCGCGCTCTTCGATCACCGTCAGCAGGTACACGGCTGGAAAGAGCGCGGCAGCGATGACGTACCCCCCAGTGTAGTTGGCGATCATCGACCAACCGACGGCAGCCAGGAGCACACCCACGTACCGGGGGTGACGGACGCGGGCATAGATCCCTTGGTCGAGGATCTTCCCGGGGTCGGTCTTCGAGAGTTCCGGGACACCGGTCAGAATGCGGAAGGTGAGGTGCCTTCTGCAAAACACCTCCACGGTTAGCGATCCGGCATAGAACAGGAGACCCGCGAAGATCAAGAGGAGGTTGTAACCCAGGTCCCGCCCAACCAGCGTTCCTCGGACGGCGACCAAGCCGGCGATCATCGCGAAAAGGGCTCCAATGGTGAGCAGGTATGCCCAGCGCGTTCCTACGGCGCGCCATTGCTTCGCGAATGGGTGGACCACGAACCAGAACGCAACTGCAGGCGGGAAGGTGGCCACGAGGAGGACTGCCACGATGTATCGCACGGTGTCCATGAGATGCCTCGTCAGATGGGGGCCGTTGGTTCGACGCACGACGGGTGAACGGGACCTCGAGAAGTTAGTGCGGGGCTTGGCAAACCGTGCAAGCTGGCGCATGGTTGGGCGTCTCTAGACACGACCGCCAGCAACTTGGACGCTTCTTGGCTGACGAGGGCACGATGCTTCGAATCACTGCCGTGGGACTGTTTGCTTCGACGCTCGCGGGATGCGGGTTCCTGGGGTTGGGTGGCGGGGACGATCTCGTGGGATGTAGGGAAGGGTTCCAGTCCATCGCCGAGGTCACGGATGTCCAAGTGGCGGACCTGGGGATAGGCGACGCAGGCCTTCTGGTCCAGGTCGACGGCGAGACCGTGTGCCGACTGCTGTATGGCGACTACACCCCGACGTCGCCCATGTACATCGCCTCGGCTGCGAAGTGGTTGAGTGCCGGGGCGATTCTGGCCTTGGTCGACAGAGGCGATCTGCAGCTTGATACCAAGGTGAGCACGTTTTATCCGAGTGCCTTGCACCCCCTTGCCGATGTGACGCTGGCACAACTCATCTCTCACACCTCGGGCATGCCCGGCTGGCACCCCTGTCTGGATGTCACCGAGGGTACGTTGGACATGTGTGTCCAGGACATGCTCGATCTCGATCTTCTGTTCCCGCCCGGGACGGGCTTCCTCTACGGGGGCCCCGCCTTCAGTCTCGCCGGCGCGATGGCGCAGCGAGCGACGGGGAAGCTCTGGTATGAGATCTTCGCCGAGGTGATGGCAACGCCCCTGAGACTCACCGCGACGACCTACCGCGAGGAGAATCCCACGTTGTCGGAAGGATTCGTCACGTCATCGCTGGAGGACTACGGACGGTTTGCCAGGATGATCCTGGATGACGGCGTCTGGAAAGGAAAGCGAGTCCTGTCACACGAGATGGTCCTCGCCATGCGCACAGACTGGGCGGAGGGTACCACGCCGTACTATTCCCCAACCGAAACTGCCAGCTATGGCCTGGGTGCTTGGACTGGCTCCCTCGATGGGGACGGATACGCCCAGACACTCACCAGCCCCGGGGCCCAGGGGTTCTACCCGCTGGTGGACTACAACCGGCGCATGGTTGTCGTTTTCGCCGTCGAAGACAATATCCAGCGGATAGGCGACGGTCTGACCCAGATCCTTCGGGCCATCCGCGGGGCGGTCGACGCCTCCGCCGGAGTACCCTAGGGAGTCTCGGCCACCAACCGGTCCCGGTACTGTGCCCTCAGCTTGGCGACCTTGGGCGCGATCATCGCCTGGCAATAGGCCTGCTCGGGATTGCGCAGGTAATAGTCCTGATGGGACTCCTCCGCTTCGAAGAAGTCCGTCAACGGTACCAGTTCGGTGACGATGGGAGACGGGAAAACGTCCTCGGTGGCGAGGCGCGCAACGATCGCTTCTGCGGCCTGAAGCTGCTCGGCCGAATGATAGAACACCGCTGAGCGGTATTGGGTCCCGACGTCGGGGCCCTGTCGGTTGAGTGTGGTGGGGTCGTGGAAGGCGAAAAAGATTTCCAGGAGGTCCGGATAGGAAATCACCTCCGGATCGAACGTGATCTGAATGGCCTCGGCATGCCCTGTCGTCCCGCGACACACATCACCGTACCCTGGATTTCGTACCGTGCCTCCAGTGTATCCCGAGACCACCCGGGTGACACCTCGAAGCGGCTTGAACACCGCCTCCAAGCACCAGAAGCATCCCCCTGCGAAGGTCGCCTGCATCTGTCTCATCCTCATTCTTCCGGTGGAGGTTCAGTCATCAAGCTCCCCGGCTTTCCGGAGAAAGCGCTCAGCGAGTTGCTCGTAGCGATCGTTCTCCTCCGCTCTCGCCTGTTCCAGCAGGCGTCTCACGGAGGGGACAAGACGCCGATCCCCGAAGAGATAGCCGGTTGCTTCTTCGGCACCAATCGAGTCGCCGATGTTCGCCCCATGCAAGAGGGCGCGTGCGGCGGCATCCCGAAATCCCGGATCGTCGGGAGGCGGTAAAGGATACCGCAGCCGGGGACTCGGACCGTCCTGGTCTTCGCTCACGAACGCGCGTGACATGACCAGAACCTCCATGGCCAAGGCTCCAGGTCAAGGGGTTACAATTGCTGCTCCCGCCGGGGAGGCCTATTCTTCTTCGACCGCCAGGGGCATCCTGTGCTCACCGGGATTGAGAACGCACCCTTGGAACCTGATCCGGTTCAAACCGGCGGAGGGAGCGCGGTACAGAATCCAGGGCAACTTGTCAGGCATCTGTGCTTCGCTCCCCCATTGGCGCTGAGGAGCGAACATGACCGACACGACCATGCATGACCACCGTTTCGAGACCGCCTACCCGAACTCCCGAAAAGTGTACGTCGACGGGCCCCACGGCCTTCGGGTCCCGATGCGTGAGATCTCTCTGAGCGGAGGGGAACCACCCCTTCGCGTCTACGACACCAGCGGTCCACCCGGCGCAGATGTCCACCAGGGACTGGACCCCCTTCGCCAACCCTGGATACTCGAGCGACCGGTCGAATCGGTCGAGAGTGGTCCGGCGAACGCGGGTGGGCCGGTGGGGCTTCGGCGACCCGTGTACCGAGGCACCGGCCCTTTGACACAGTTGGCCTACGCCCGCCGCGGAGAAACAACTCCCGAGATGGAGTTCATCGCCCTGCGTGAGGGTATCGAAACGGAGGTGGTGCGCATCGAGGTGGCAAAGGGTCGAGCCATTATTCCCGCCAACATCAACCACCCCGAACTCGAACCGATGATCATTGGTCGGGCATTCCACGTGAAGATCAACGCCAACATCGGGAACTCGATCGTGAGTTCCTCAATCGAGGAGGAAGTCGAGAAGTTGCGGTGGGCGACGTTGTGGGGTGCCGATACCGTCATGGATCTTTCGACGGGCGCACAGATTCACGAGACACGGCAGTGGATCATTCGCAACTCTCCCGTCCCGATCGGAACCGTACCGATCTACCAGGCATTGGAGAAGGTCGGAGGTGTGGCCGAAGACCTGACCTGGGAGGTCTATCGGGAGACGCTGATCGAGCAGGCCGAGCAGGGTGTGGACTACTTCACCGTCCATGCCGGCGTGTTGCTCCGGTACATCCCGCTCACCGCGCAGCGCGTGACGGGGATCGTTTCACGCGGCGGTTCGATCATGGCCAAGTGGTGCCTGGCCCATCATCAAGAGAATTTCCTCTACACTCGATTTGCTGAAATCTGCGAGATCATGGCGGCCTATGATGTCTCCTTCTCGTTGGGGGACGGGTTGCGCCCTGGCAGCATCGCGGATGCGAATGATGAAGCGCAGTTCGCTGAACTCAAGACCCAGGGAGAGCTGAA
This sequence comes from Gemmatimonadota bacterium, assembly GCA_003246755.1. Taxonomy (GTDB): domain Bacteria; phylum Gemmatimonadota; class Gemmatimonadetes; order Gemmatimonadales; family GWC2-71-9; genus SZUA-320. Next base: position 8,919 of record QKDC01000028.1, read on the forward strand.
CCGGATTGCCTGGGATCAGGATGTCCAGGTGATGAATGAGGGACCCGGACACATTCCCATGCATCTCATCAAGGAGAACATGGAGAAGCAACTGGAGTGGTGTGGTGAAGCTCCCTTTTACACTCTGGGGCCGTTGACCACCGACATCGCGCCTGGATACGACCACATCACCAGTGCGATTGGGGCGGCGATGATCGGGTGGTACGGCACCGCGATGCTCTGCTACGTCACTCCCAAGGAACATCTCGGGCTTCCCAATCGGGACGATGTGAAGGCGGGTGTGATTGCCTACCGGATTGCGGCGCATGCCGCCGACCTTGCCAAGGGCCACCCGCGCGCCCAGGCATGGGACGATGCGATCTCCAAGGCACGGTTCGAGTTTCGCTGGCAGGATCAGTTCAACCTGTCACTCGACCCCGTCACAGCGCTCGCCTATCATGACGAAACTCTGCCGGCTGAGGGCGCCAAAGTGGCCCACTTCTGTTCCATGTGTGGCCCCAAGTTTTGTTCCATGAAGATTTCCCAGGACGTGCGCGAGTATGCCGCCGCCGAACGGGAGCGTACGCAGGGTTTGCAGGACAAAGCGGAGGAGTTTCGCAAGGTGGGATCAGAACTTTACGTCCCGGTCCCGTAACTTCACTGCAGGAGTATGAGAATGCGCAGAGTCTGTGTCTTGATCGGTATCACCCTCATCGCCTGTGGGGGAGGGGGGGAGGATGCGACACCCGAATCTGGGTCCGTTGCGCCACGTCGGGCCTCGCTTGTCGCGGTTGTGGACAGCTTCGCGACTCCCGAATCCGCCATCTTCGACCCGGAGCAGGATGTCTGGTTCGTGACGAACATCAATGGAAATCCTTCAGCGAAAGACAACAACGGCTTCATCAGCCGGATCGACCCCGATGGCACGATACAGGACTTGCGATTCATCCAGGGTGGATCTTCTGGAGTAACTCTCCACGCGCCAAAGGGCACTGCCCTTCAGGGAGATACGCTCTGGGTGGCCGACATCGATGCGATTCGGGGCTTCGACAAGAGAACTGGTGTGACAGTGGAGACGGTGGATCTCAGTGGTCAGGCTCACTTCCTCAACGACATTGCCGTCCATCCCGATCGATCGCTCTACGTGACGGATACCGGGATCGAGTTCGACGCAAACGGGGAGATGAGTCATCCAGGGCCCGACCAGGTTTTCCGAGTATTCGATGGGCAAGCCCGTGTGGTGTTGGCGGACGAACGCCTGCAGAGCCCCAATGGCATCGCATGGGACGAGGCCTTCAAGCGATTCGTGATCGTTCCCTTTGGTGGCACCGAACTACTGCGGTGGAGCATGGCCGTCGGGTTCACCCCTCTCGGAGAAGGACCGGGAGGACAGGATGGAGTGGTCGTGCTGCCTGGGGAGATGCTCCTCGTGTCGAGTTGGGCGGATTCCACCCTCTTTCTCATGGGTACCGATCGGGTCCGGATCCCGTTGATTACAAACGTCCCGTCACCGGCAGACATCGGATACGACTCTTCGAGGAGTCGCGTGGCCATTCCGCTCTTTCAGAACAATCAGGTGCAGATTTGGACGATCCCCCCGACGGGTTAGTCCCCTCGAAATCGTATCCGGGCCAGGGCGATGAGGACCGTGAGCACTCCAACACCGACGATCAAAGCCGTCGCGGACATCCCGCCGAGGGAGGGGAGATCCAACTTCCCTCCACCGCCGGCAAACTGAAAAGCCACCATGCCAGCGAGCAGGGCGGCGACCAAACCTCCCACGATGGCTGCGGCCTTCGCCGGTGCGACCTCCGGTTTGTCCTTCCCCTTGGCCAGCTGCAGCGCGTGTTGGATCTCCGCGCGACTCAGTGAGGGGAACTCACGCTGATAGGCGTCGATGGTCTCCTCGAGCCGGCGCGCTAGCTCCTCCGTTTGTCGCGAAGGGCGGGAAGGGGGCATTGGGACTGGGACAAAAACCATGGGCACCTCCGGTTGGTCAGGTCCGAGCCTGAGTACATTGGAATCTGTACTGAACTGGACCCGTGTGCATCTCTGATCGAATGAGGTTCCCGGGCCGACCCCGTCTCATGTATCGTTGGTAACCCATGTCCCCTTTGCTGTCGGCCGTTCTTGGATTGCTGATTGGGATCGGTCTCGGTGCCGGCATCCTCTTCCGTCGCCACCGATCGGATGGTTCGACGCCCGACACTCAGGCAAACACTCCCGACGATCAGACCCAGCGATTGGCCGACGCCGGTCGTCAACTCTCCACCGTCGCTCACGAGTTGAGCAGTCCGCTCACCGCCATTCTGGCGTTTTCGGACGATCTGCTCCAGGCCGAACCGCGGGTCGAGCAACGGGAGGCGCTGCTCGTCATCAGGCACCAAGCCCGCCGCTCCCGCGTGCTGTTGCGCGGTCTCCTCGAAGCGGTGCGGGGGAGGGAGGCCGGTGCCGTGAAAGAGCGGGCTCGTATCGATCCGGCAGAACTCGTGTCGCGGGTTGCTCGGGTCACCGAGCGGGAATGCGAAGAACGGGGGTTGGAATTCGATTGTGTTGTCGTCCCCGCGGTCCCCGCCATCGTGGGCGACGTGGCAGGGTTGGAGCAGGTGCTGTCGAATCTTCTGCAGAATGCCTGTCAGGCAACACCGCGAGGGGGGAAAGTCTCTCTGACAGTTCAGGTACGCGGGAGACTTCTCGAGTTCGTCGTGCGGGACAACGGTCCGGGTATACCCCCTGAAATATTCCCGTACATCTTCGAGCCATTCTACTCAACCAAGCCCGACCACGAGGGGACAGGTCTCGGCCTCTCGATCTCACAAGGCATCGTGCGAAACCACAATGGCATCCTGACCGCGGAAAACATTCCCGACGCAGAGGGTGGTGGAGCACGCTTCGTGGTCGCGATGCCCTTTGATGACCGGCGGTGGAGGGACCGCAGTGGGGGTTCCGAGGCATTGGTGGGGGAGCGGGCGAGGACCGAACGGCCCGGACCCGCGGGGCGCCGTGTGCTACTCGCGGAGGATGAGGTGACGGTGCGACAGGCCGTACGCCGTTTCCTCGAACACAGAGGTTGGTACGTCACCGAAGTGGGAGATGGCCGGGCCGCCCTCGCCATCCTGCTTCCGGAAGAGGGGGAGGCACCGTTCGACGCTGTGGTCTGTGATCTCCATCTCCCAGGGATCTCCGGGGTCGTGGTGTATGGGAGGGTCTGCGCCGAATCTTCTCATCTGCAAAAACGCTTCCTCCTCATGACGGGCGATAGCACCAACCCCGTCGTGACCAGGTTCAGACAGCGCACCAACGCCGAGGTTCTCGAAAAACCCTTTGAACTCGAGGTCTTGGCCGAGACCCTCGAACGGATTGTGCTTCGATGAACGACGGGGCTCGGCTCACCAGAGGTCACCTGGCTCCCCGGTGATGCTGCTCGGATTCGCCCTGGCGATTTGTATCGGCATCGTGCTCGGGGCCCTCGGTGGGGGTGGGGCGGTCCTCACGGTCCCCCTCTTGGTTTATGTCTTCGGTGTGGGGATGAAGCATGCCGTCCCCATGAGTCTGGTCGTGGTTGGCCTCACCAGCGTGTTGGGTGTGTACCGCTACCAAAGGCTGGGACACGTCGACGTCGGAGCCGCCATCATCTTCGGTCCTGCGGCGATGATCGGTGCCATCCTGGGAACCGAAGTGGCCTTTCTGGTGAGTGGACAGGTTCAGTTGCTCGTCTTCGGCGTTCTGCTCCTTCTCGCTGCGACCCTGATGCTCCGCCGATCACGTGCCCGACACCCGGCCATCAGGACCGGTCGTCGGCCGGTCATCTTGCTGGCTCTGATCGGAACCGGTGTGGGGTTCCTGACTGGACTGGTGGGTGTTGGAGGAGGCTTCATGTATGTCCCGGCCCTCGCCCTCCTGGCGGGCCTGGAGATGCACGCGGCGGTTGGCACGTCTCTGGCCTTGATTGCCTTGAGTTGTAGCGCGGGTCTGCTTCGCTACATTGGCCGTATCGATCTCGATTGGCAGCTCACCGGAGCGATTACCATCCTCGCCTTGCTCGGCGTTGCGATAGGCACCGCCGTTGCTTCGCGCCTCCCGCAGCAGACGCTGCGGCGGACGTTTGCGATTCTCTTGCTCGTCATGGGTGGGTTTGTTCTTTTGAGAGGGGAAGGACGTCCACCGCAGTCACGGATTGAAGAAACCACCATCAGTCAGGCTCTCATCGAGCGCTCCCTGATACACCTGTTCCCTTGGAGGTCGTGACCGCATGCTTTTTCGTTTGTTCTACGACCAGCAACTTGCGCAAGCGAGCTATCTCATCGGATGCCAGGCGACCGGTGAAGGGATCGTGGTCGATCCGACACGAGACATCGAGCCGTACCTCGCGGTCGCGGCGGACGAGGGGATGCGGATCACGGCCGTGACGGAAACCCACATCCACGCCGACTTCGTTTCGGGTGCCCGTGAGCTGTCGGCGAAGACTCAGGCCACGATGTACCTCTCTGACAGCGGACCCGACGAATGGAAGTATGCGTTCCGGGCCGACCCACTCGTGACCCCGATCGTCCACGGCGACCGCATCTCCATCGGGAACATCATTCTGGAAGCGGTCCACACCCCGGGGCATACCCCCGAGCATCTGAGCTTCCTCGTCACCGACGGGGCCACCTCCACCGAGCCGATGGGTATCCTCACGGGGGACTTTGTGTTCGTGGGTGACGTTGGTCGACCCGACCTCTTGGAGAAGGCTGCCCGGGTTGCCGGCGCGAGTGACGGTGCGGCACGACAACTCTTCAAGAGTCTCACCTGGTTCAGGCAGCTCCCAGCCCATTGGCAGGTGTGGCCTGGACATGGGGCTGGATCGGCATGCGGGAAGGGGATCGGTGCTGTACCGCAGTCCACCGTGGGGTATGAGCTGCGTACGAACTGGGCGATGGGCATCGATGATGAGCAGGCGTTCGTGGATCAAGTCCTCTTCGGCCAGCCCGAGCCTCCGGCCTACTTTGGGGTGATGAAGATCCTCAATCGGGATGGCCCAACAGTGCTTGATGGCTTCCCCTCACCAGCAATGATAGGCGTGGGTGATCTCGAGCATGTCCTCGCTGGTGGGGGAATCGTCGTGGACACGAGATCGATCGAGGCCTTTGCCGCAGAACACATCCCTGGTTGTCTCAATATCCCTCTCGATCGTGCCTTTGCGACCTCAGCCGGGTCGATCCTGCCGTACGACAAAGACTTCGTCCTGCTGGTCGATGAGCCGATGCCCAGCCTCGACCTGGCCATCCGGAGCCTGGTCATGATCGGACTCGATCGCGTGAGTGGTTATCTCCACACCAGTGCTGTCAATGAATGGAAAGAGAGTGGAAGACGCATGGCTTTTGTCCCTCAGGTGCGGGGGGAGGATCTCCAAGAGCGACTCGGCAAGGAAACCTTCCTCCTCGACGTCCGTGGGGAGACGGAGTGGCGTGCGGGACACATCGACTCTGCGACGCTGATCCCGCTCCCCGAATTGCGACGGCGATTGCAGGAAGTCCCTCGCGACCGACCGGTGCTGGTGCACTGCCAGGGAGGCGGGCGATCGGCCATCGCCGCCAGCGTCCTCCTCGCCAACGGGTGGCCCGATGTGTCAAACGTCTCCGGCGGGTTCTCGGCGTGGCTCCAAGCTGGCCGACCCGCGCTGTCCTCCTAGGGCACTCGGCCGACTGTGGGACGGGGCCGGGGTGTCGTGAAGCGGCTCAGGCGACGACCGGATCTGCCTTCCAGAGGTAGTTGGGTCGAACATAGGCAAGTTCGAATCCCAGTCGCCGGAGATTGTGGAACGAGGGTGCGCGGCGATCGGTCTTGTCCTCTGCCGTTTCCACGACGAGACGTTTGACGCCGAGACTCTTGGCATCCGCGATGCGACGCGCCAGCAAGGCGCTCTGAGCACCCCGGCCTCGATGGGCAGGGTCGGTCGCGGCAAACCCCAGCCACCCAGCGCTACCTTCGACATACAAGGCCCCTCCGGCAACAGGAACGCCGTCGTCGAGCGCGAGATACTGGCGCCAGGCCGGTCGTCCCACCGTGGCCGAGATCCAAGGCCGAGTGGCATCGGGCAGACCGAATCCACGGGCGACGATGGCGGCGAACTCGTGTGACCGTCCAGCCCCAATCCGCTCGACAGTGAGGTCGGTCACGATCCGCGGCTGATCCTCAGTCGTTCGCGTGAGTTTGACCCAATTGTTGTAGTGGAACAATCCACGAGACCTGAGCCACTCCGGAAGGAGCGAGGGTTGGGTACCGGGAGCCATTTGAACAAAGAACCGGGGGGTTCCGGCTTCACGATACCAGGCGATGAGTTCATCGATGACTTCGGTACTTGCCGGGGTCTCCAGCCCTAGTCCGATGACCCGGTTGAACATGAGGACATCGATCCTGTGAGCCATGATCGCCAGTCCTCCGCCGACTCGACGCGTTTGCACACCGAGCAAGTCGGCCTCACGTGGGGGGAGAACCCCGGCGAAGGCCGCGGCGCTCGCCGCGTCCATGGACTCCAGCACTGAGATCAGGTCACGACCCTCGTGCGTCACGAGACGGCCCACGATAAGCAGGGTGTACCCCCGAACTGGACGACGGAGGGCTCACGGTCGGGTGGATCGGGGAGGGCAAGCATCACCTCCGAATCCTGTCCACACGGGGCCTTGACCGCTAGTACCCCAAAGAAGAGCGGCCGGCCCACCACCTGGTGAACCGGCCGCTCTCGTGCCGCTAATGGTTCCTCGCGGTCTATCGTCCGAGCTTGACGACGTTCTCGGCCGCCGGACCCTTGGCGCCCTGAACGATGTCGAACTCAACCCGCTCACCCTCGGCGAGGGTCTTGAAACCCTCGGCCTGGATGGCCGAATGATGGACGAAACAGTCCTTCTGTCCATCTTCGGGCGTCACGAAACCAAATCCCTTGGCATCGTTGAACCACTTTACAGTACCGGTCGTACGCATTCCCTACTCCTTCTGTGGTGTAATCGGAGTCCGGGCATGCCGTACAAGCCGACTACGAGTGTTTTCCCCGTGAATAGCCTCACGGGCGGCTTGCGATTGGAGCCAAGAAAAAAGGCCGGCAGATTGCCAAGCCACGAGGCCCTCGGAAATTCCATGCATTCGCATGGTATCGCAGACACGGAATATACGCCCCGGGGGTGCAAACAGCAACGCTTTTCCCTCGTGGAGACTTGACCCCTCGCTGCGGGTCGGCCTGATTAGAGGATCCTCAGGACCCGCGTTGAGCCGGTTCCGGCATGGACAACAAACCTGGCACGACAGGAGGTATCATGCGTTTTCGCGTCTTAGCACTTGCCGCCGGAGCCCTGGCGGTGGGAGTCATGACCATCGCCCGTCTTACTCCGGCACAGGCCGAGGTGCAGAGCCCGGTGGTTACCGTCTACAAGTCCCCCACCTGCGGGTGCTGTGGCAAGTGGATTGAGCATATGAAGGCCAATGGGTTCGAAGTACGCGCGGTGGATCTCGATGACCTCACGGAAGTGAAGCAAGCGAGCGGTGTTCCGATTCCCCTCCGAACCTGTCACACGGCCCTCGTAGGTGACTATGTGGTTGAAGGTCATGTCCCCGCCGACCTCGTGAAGAAGATGCTGGCCGAGAAACCAAATGCGGCTGGTCTGGCCGTTCCCGGGATGCCGATAGGGTCACCTGGCATGGAGGGCACCCCGAAGCAAGCCTACGATGTGCTGCTCTTCCAGAAGGACGGGAAGACCAGCATCTTCGCGAAGCGCTAGGCGAAGAGGGACGATCCCGCTAGCGAGGGACTAGCGGGATCTCCACCCTTGTTCGTTCCCACTCGACCACCAGCAGCACGGTATCCTGTACCGGCATGGTGGTCATCGTCAGGGCTTCAACGAAATCGCTGGTTGCCTTGGTCCCGACGGTAGTCCGGGCGATTTCCTTCTTCAGGACCTCCGGCGAGAAGTCCTTCCCCCAGTGGAATGTGGAGCCATTGACAGCGATCTCCCACGCATCCTCTCGGGGTGTTGCGTAGAGGGAGTACTTGCCCGCTGGCACCTCGATTCCCGCAATGGAGATCGGGATGGTGGTATAGAGTCTGGTGGGTTCGTTCGCACCGAGGCGCCATCGCTCGCCGAAATGGACGAGACTCCCGAAGACGGCCCGCCCCTTTGCGGAAGGTTGACCGTAGCAGAGCCGCGCCTCCCCGAAACCGATCCGGAATTTCTGGCTGACCAGGGGGCTCTGTCTGGGTCGGAAGGACGACGGGCTGGTCCAGTCCCGCATACAGGGGGGGAGGGTCACGTTGACCGGCATGAATGTCAGGGTCGCGATTCCGAGCACCAGTGCCACAAGTAGGGCCGCGACCCAGCCCAGCAGTCTTCCAATCACGAGTTATCACCCCTCGTTCTGCACCGCTCAAAGGTGCGCTGGTCATCGAGCCAACCAATACCCGAAGAAAACCCGACAAGACACTCTCCTTCGGCCTTCAGGTCCACTATGGGCCTGGATCCTGCAATGGAGACTCCCCGGAAGGAGGAGTGTATCGACATGATGAACCATGTCGTGGCCCATTTGAGCGACGGTACGATCGTCAAAGGCCTCTGCTTCGACATCGACGCGCACAAGCCCTATTGTCACATCAAGACCAATGGTGAGGTGACGGAAGTCGCCCTTCAGGATCTCAAGGCCCTGTTCTTCGTCAGGGATCTCGAGGGTAATCCCAAGCGAGTCGATACCCAAGAGGCGGATCCTGGTGATTCGAGGCTGCGCGGAACGACGCAGGTCGAGGTGCGGTTCCTTGACAACGAACGCATCGTTGGACTCTCCAACCGATACCCCCCCCGGGGGGCCTTCTTCTTCATTCTGCCCGTCGATCCGGCGAGCAACAACACGCGTGTTCTGATCAACGCTTCGGCGGTTCGTTCCATCGAACTGGTTCACCCCGAAGCGGCCACTGGCACGCACGGCTGAGCCCTTGGCTCGCTGGGGTCGAGATCTCCCCTCCCGGGGACGGGCCCGATTCGCTCTGTGGGGATGGTGACCGTTATCTTTGGATTGTCCTGACACCGAGGCTTGAGGCGGTCCACCATCAATGAGCACTTTTTCCGATATCAAGGACAAGTCCCTGGCGTCATGGCGCGAGATCGTCGCCCGGTATCAGACGCCGTCCACCTGGCGCAGTGTGGTGCAACTCTGCACCACCTTGGGTCCCCTCGTCCTGGCCTTCGTGGTCATGTACTTCCTTGCACGGGTCAATTACTGGCTCACCCTCCCTGTGGCCATCGTGGCCGCGGGGTTTCTGATCCGCACCTTCATCATCATGCATGACTGTGGTCACGGGTCCTTTTTCCGTTCCCGTCGGGCCAACGATATCGTGGGGTTCATTACTGGTGTCCTGACCTTGACACCTTACGTGCAGTGGCGGCGAGATCACGCCATCCATCATGCGACCTCGGGGCACTTGGATGAGCGCGGTTTTGGTGACATTGCCACCCTGACGGTGCGAGAGTACTTGGACCTCAGTCGCTGGCGTCGATTCTGTTACCGAGTGTATCGCAATCCGCTCATTCTTCTTGGGGTCGGCCCGATCGCCCTGATCCTCCGCCACCGGGTGCACAATCCCAAGTCGGCCGGGCGGAAGGAGATCGTGAACGTCTACGCGACGAACCTGGCGATTCTTGTTGTGTTTACCCTGGCCTCCCTCGTGGTCGGTCCCTGGAAGGTGCTCTCACTCTACGGACCTGCGATGTTCCTGGCCGCTGCGGCAGGCATCTGGTTGTTCTACGTCCAGCATCAGTTCGAGGATACCTATTGGGCGGAGGCGGGGGAGTGGGACTATACGATCGCGGCTGTGGAGGGGAGTTCGTTCTACCGACTCCCGCGGGTGCTCGATTGGATAACGGGGAGCATTGGATTCCATCATGTCCACCACCTCAGTCCCAGAATCCCCAACTACAACTTGCGCCGGTGTCATAACGAGAACCCGTTGTTCCAGCGGGCCCGAGTGCTGACCGTCTGGGAGAGTGCCAAGACCTTTTCCCTGAAGGTGTTCGACGAGGAACGCAAGCGCCTCATCGGTTGGCGTGAACTCCGACGCATCCGGGCCTCCGCAGGCCGCGCGGTGGCCCCCGGCCGCTGATCGCCGTCCCGGTTCGTCCCGATTCGTTCGACCCATGGCCGCCCTCGGGCGGCCATTTGACATCCCGGGGTGCGTCGTCCACTATCCCTATCCCCTTTTCTCAGGAGGCCGGGACCGCATGAAGGTCTATGACACAACGGCGATCCGGAACGTGGCGTTCGTGGGGCACGGATCCTCCGGCAAGACCACCCTGGTGGATGCCCTCGCGTTCGTTTCCGGATCGAGCCGCAGACATGGCACCATCCAAGATGGCACCACCCTCACCGATCACACTGCCGACGAAATTGAGCGCCAACACTCCATTGGCCTCAGTCTGGGCATTGCCGAGTGGGAGGGCGCCAAGATCAACCTGATCGACGTCCCGGGCTACCTGGATTTCATGGGGGAAGTGGTGACCGGGTTGTACACGGCCGACGCGGCCGTCGTCGTGATCAGCGGCGCCAGCGGCGTCGAGGTCGGCACCGAGAAGACATGGCAGATCTGCGACGAACGCCACCTGCCCCGTATCATCTTCGTGTCACAAATGGACAAGGAACGCGCTGATTTCGACCGCGTATTCGATGACGTCAAGGAGCATTTGTCGCCCAAGGTCGTGCCCGTCGAGATCCCCGTCGGGTCAGGAACCGAGTTTCGGGGGATCATCAATCTGCTGACCGGGAAGACCCACCTGTACAAGGCGGGTACCAAGTCCGGAGAATATGAAGAAGCAACGATTCCCGACGATCAGAAGGAGACATTTGCCAAGTACGACGAGCAACTCGTCGAGGCCATTGCCGCCACCGACGACGACCTACTCGAACGGTACCTCGGCGGCGAAGAACTTCCGCGTGCCGACCTCGTCACCGTGCTCAAGAGGGGGATGGCCCAAGGGGAGATCGTACCCATGCTCTGTGGGAGCGCTACACTGACCTACGGCATGCGGGCTCTGCTGACGGACATGGTCGAACTCTTCCCTTCACCGGACGAAGTGGCCCCTCCGGCGGAAGGCAAACTGGTCGCCCGGGTCTTCAAGACCGTCTCCGAGCCGCACGTGGGCGATGTCTCGCTCTTCCGACTCTACCGAGGCGGTGTCAAGAACGGACAAGAAATCTTCAACGCCGAACACTCGCTCGTGGAGAAACTCAACCACCTCACGGTGCAGCAGGGCAAGGATCGAATGGAAGTGGCGCGGCTCGCCGAGGGTGACATCGGTTCCGTCGCAAAACTGAAGGACACACACACCAACGACACCTTTTGTCTGGAAGCCAATCCCGTTCAGCTCGAGCCGATTCCCTTCCCGGAACCAGTGGCACTGTCTGCGGTCGTGGTCAAACAGCGTGGTGAGGAAGACAAACTGGCGGCGGGTCTCCACAAGCTCCATGAGGAAGATCCCACCTTCAATTTCGAGTACAGTTCAGAGCTGGGGCAAACCCTGATCCATGGGATGGGTGAGCGACACTTCGATGTCATTCTCGGTCGCCTGGAGCGCAAGTTCGGAGTGCATGCGGAGCTCCTGCGTCCCAAGGTTGCGTATCGGGAAACCATCAAGGGCAAGGGAGAAGGGCAGGGGAAGCACAAGAAACAATCTGGCGGCCGAGGACAGTACGGAGACTGCAAGATCAGGCTGTCACCCCTTCCACGTGGGTCCGGGTATGAGTTCGTCGACAAAATCGTGGGCGGCGTGATACCCAACAAGTACATCCCTGCGGTGGATAAGGGGATCCGCGAGGCTGCGGTCCGAGGGGTCGTCGCGGGGTATCCCCTCGTCGACTTCCGTGCGGAGTGTTACGACGGATCCTATCATGACGTCGATTCGAACGAGATGTCGTTCAAGATGGCGGGGATCCTGGCCTTCCGGAACGTTGCCCCAACTTGTCGCCCGGTTCTCCTCGAGCCCCTCTCCGATATCGTGGTTTGGACTCCGGAAGACGTGCTCGGTGACGTGATGGGCGATCTCTCGGCGCGACGAGGTCAGATCCTGGGGACTGAACAAGACGGCCGCCTCCTCAAGGTGCTGGCCATCATCCCCGAGGCCGAATTGTATCGCTACAGTACCACACTGCATTCCATCACCCACGGTCGCGGTACGTACCGTCAGTCCTTCAGGGGGTATGCGGAAGCCCCGCCGGACGTCGCAGCCAAGGTCGCCGAGGAGAGCGCGAGGGAGAAAGAGGAAAAGAAGTAGGTGGCGTTCATTGGGTATGTGCCCGACGGGGACATCGACCCCGTGGACAACGTGCCGGACCACGACAACATCATTCGCATCCATGGTGTCCACAGCCGGACGATGCGGCAGCATTACGAGTTGTATGTCGAGTTGATGCATCGGCCGGGGCCTCTTGGCCGAGAGCAGCGTGAGATGATCGCGGTAATGGTGTCGGGTATCAATGGCTGCCGGTATTGACTGCACCATCACGGAGCGGGCCTCCGTCGACTTCTCGAGGCACGAGGCCTTTCTTCGCAGGCTCAGGATCGCCTGATCGACGCCCTGGCGCGTGACCACACGCGCGCGACGCTGAATCCTCCCGACCGGGCAATGCTGGATTACGCCCTCAAATTGACGGTCACGCCTGGCACGATGACGGCAACGGATGTCCAACCGCTGCGTGCGCAGGGCTTCAATGACAGAGCTATTCACGATATCTGTGCCGTGACGGCGTACTACGCCTTCGTCAATCGTATCGCCGATGGGCTCGGCGTTGAGCTGGAATCCTGAACCCGGCTCGAGCCTCTACCCAACATGCCGCGCCGGCCACCCGTATGAGCAGGCAATGACCCTTTCTGCGTCCACCGTGGCTGTCGTCCAGGCCGAGATCCAGCCCGATGTCACGGCAGCGCTCGAGGCGACGGCCGCGGGGGTCCGGCACGCACGAGAGGCCGGAGCCTCACTCGTGGCCTTTCCGGAAACCTGGATCCCGGGGTACCCAGCCTGGCTCGACCACTGTCGTGATGTGGCGCTTTGGGATCATGAACCGGTCAAGCGCCTCTACCGCGAAATGGCCGAGCGTGCGGTCGCCGTGCCGGGCCCGGTCTCTCAGAAACTGGCAGAGATTGCGGGGGATTCGCATGTGACCCTCGTGGTGGGGGTGACGGAACGGGTGGATGTCGGTCCGGGGCAAGGGACGCTATTCAATGCACTACTGACCTATGGCCCTGGGGGTGAGTTGCTCAATCACCACCGCAAGTTGGTACCGACCTTTTCGGAGCGGATGGTTTGGGGACCGGGGGACGGCGCCGGACTCCGGACGGTCGACACGGAATGTGGGCGAATCGGAGGCTTGATCTGTTGGGAGCATTGGATGCCCCTCGCCCGGCAGGCGTTGCACGCAGCCGGTGAGGATATCCATATCGCTGCTTGGCCTTGGGCCCACGATCTCCTGCAGGTAGCGAGTCGGCACTATGCCTTCGAGGGTCGCTGTTTCGTGTTGGTGTGTGGTGGATTGATGCGAGCCGACGATCTGCCTTCGGATCTCGAACGTCGCCCCGACATGCCGTCGCCCGCATCGCCATTTGTCCTTCGGGGGGGCAGCGCCATCATCGGTCCCGACGGCCATTACCTGATCGAACCGGTACTCGACGAACCTCGCGTGCTGGTGGCAACCCTCGATCTCGGCAGGCGACGAGAAGAACAGATGACCCTCGACGTGACGGGACACTATGCCCGAAGCGACGTCTTCGACTTTTCACTCCGCTCCACCAAGCGACCCGACGCGGGGAGTGAATCCACCGTTTGACCGCCCAGAGGAGAACTCCGATGTTGCCGTCCGTTTCACGACTCGCAGGACCGACTGGCCTGTGGGTGGGCATTCTCGTGGCTTGGACAGCCCACCCCTCACCCCTCCCGGCGCAGGGGCTAGCCGCACCACGCCCGATGACCTTTCTCGACATGCAGCTCCAGCGAGCGGCGGGGTCGCCGACCCTCAGCCCTGACGGCCGGCAGGTGCTCTATACCCTGCGGGTGCCGAATTGGAAGGAAGCTCGTTCTTCGACCGACATCTACCTCGTCTCGGTGGCGGGTGGCGTCAGCAGTACCAAGCAGATGACGTTCACGAGTGACAAGAACGAGACCTCTCCCTCCTGGGGTCCCGGCGGAGCGTTCTTCGTTTTCCGCTCCAACCGAGACGGGACGGGTGCCAATCCGCCTGAACAACTCTTCGTGATGCGGACTGACGGTGGTGAAGCGAAGCGGATCACCGATGCGAGAGACGGCGTGGCGAACTTCGAGTTCACACGCGATGGTCGGTGGCTGGTCTATGCGGCCGGAAAGGAAGAGGGCCGGCAGTTGTGGGCGCTCCCGGTGGCGGGGATCGAAACGGCAACTCCCACCCGACTCACCAAACATCCGACTCCCGTGGGTTGGTGGCGCGTAGCCCCCGACAGTCGTGCCGTTTACTTCATCGCGCCCGACACGGTTGAAACCGACAATCGCCTCCGCAAGGAGAAGAAGTTCAGCGTCCAGATACGCAATGAGCCCGAACCGGTCGAACACCTCTGGGTGCTCGATCTCTCCTCAAAGGAGGAACGCCGCCTCACCTCCGATACCTCCTACAGTGTACGAGGGGTGACCCTTTCCCAGGACGGCCGCTGGATCGGCTACCGTGCCACACCGGACGATCGCTACAAACGCAACATCACCGAGTCACGGAACCACGACGACGTCTACCTCCTCGAGACGGCAACCGGCCGTGTTGAGCGTCTCACCGACAACGAGGAAATTGGCGAGAGTTCGGTGTCGTTCTCACCCGACGGATCGATGATGGCGATCTCCGCCCCCAATGACTGGACGTATTTTCGCGACGAGAAGATCTGGGTCCGGCCCACGGCCGCTCGAGGAGCGGCCTGGCGGAAACTCGGTGCCGCGTACGACGGTGCGTTCGATGTTGCGTTCTGGTCGGACGATGGCCGGACGATCTATGCCAACGTCGGGGTCAAGGTGACCCAGCAGGTCATGGCCATCGATGTCGAACGCGGTTCTGTGCGACCGGTCACGGAGGTGCGTGGTGTGGTCTCGGTCGATCGGGAGGAGGACACTGGAGCGGTGTTCGTGACCTATACCTCCCCCACGTCGCCACGGGACCTCTATCTGGTTGACCGGGTCGAGGGCCTGGCACAGATGGATTCCTGGCACAGGTTGACCGAAGCGAACCCGGAAATGGCTGAGCTGATGTTGGGCTCCACGGAGGAGGTAGAATGGCGTTCAACGGACGGGAAAACTGTCGGCGGCGTACTCGTCAAACCTGTGGGTTACCAACCGGGGCGTCGTTACCCGCTGATCGTCCAGATCCATGGCGGCCCGGCCGGTGTCCGTGAGATGACCTTCAACGTCGGATCTGGCTCTCAGGTGTATGCGGGTGGAGGGTACGCCGTGTTCCTGCCCAATTACCGCGGTTCGGTGAATTATGGAGAGCAGCATCGCCTCGATATCGTCGGCGTGGGGAACTACTTCAAGAAGGGCTACGAGGACATCATCACCGGCGTGGACTACCTCATCGAACAGGGCATCGCCGCACCGGACTCGCTGGGGGCGATGGGGTGGAGTGCCGGCGGGCACTGGTCCAACTGGATTCTCACTCACACCAACCGATTCAAGGCCATCTCGAGTGGTGCGGGGGCCATGAACTGGATCTCGATGTACGCACAGAGTGATGTCCAGCGAGCTCGCGCGGAGTACTTCGCCAACGGGAAGTTGCCCTACGACAACTTCGATGCGTACTGGGACGTGTCGCCGCTCAAGTACATCAAGAACGCCAGGACACCCACCCTGATCCATGTGGTGGCCGGGGATCCTCGTGTTCCTCGTCCACAGAGTGAAGAACTCCACATGGCCCTCAAGCAACTCGGTGTGCCGACCGAGTTCTACGTCTACCCGGGCAACACGCACGGAATCCCCGATCCGCGAAACCGGTATGCCAAGGCGATGGCGGAGTACGCCTGGTTCGAGCATTGGATCAGAGGCAGACCGTTGTTCCAGTGGAAGGATGTCCTCGACTCCCTGACAGATGAGAGTCCTCCCCCGGCCAACCCGGGGCGATGACGTGAGGCTTTTCCGTTGGGTTTTTCCGTTTCTCGCCCTGGCCTCCCTGATCCCAAGCGCGGAGGCTCAGGACGTGGGCCGGGCGGAGTTCCGCGTCTTTCTCGATTGCCAGCGGATCCGTTGTGACTTCGACTATCTCAGGCGCGAGATCGTATGGGTCAACTGGGTTCGCGATCGGCAGGACGCCGACCTTCACCTTCTGGTGACCTCCGAAAACACAGGAAGTGGCGGCCGTCGGGCTACCCTCCGTTTTATCGGTCTTCGCACACTCGCCGGTCGAGACCTGCAGCTCCTGGCCAGTACAGCGCAAACGGCGACCGACGATGAGGAGCGACAAGAACTTGTCCGTGTGATGGGTCTCGGTCTGGCGGGGTACGCCGGAGCCCTGGGTCGTGGAACCGGTCTCGAAGTGGTGGATCACACTCCGATTGAGATTCGGGAGACCGGGCAGCAGGAATTGGTGGATCCCTGGAATCGTTGGGTCTTCCGGGTGACGGCCAATGGGAACCTGAGTGGCGAATCACGGGCATCGTCGAACAGTTTCAGCGGCTCGGTGCGCGCGAGCCGGACGACGGACGACTGGAAACTCACCCTCTCGAGTCGTGGCAGCAGGACATCGAGCCATTTCATCTTCGAGGACAGCACGACCTACGACAACGTCACCTCCAGCTACGGCTTCGATGGGCGGGCGGTACACAGCCTTGGTCCTCGATGGTCTGCGGGCGCACAGGCCGAATTCGATCGTTCGAGTCGCCAGAATCTCGACGCCTCGTTACGAGTCGCGGCCGCGCTGGAGTACAACTTCTGGCCGTATTCAGAGTCGAGTCGACGGCAGTTGACCGTGCTGTACTCTCTCGGGCGAAGCCAGTTTGACTATGCCGATACGACGGTGTTCGATCTGATCAATGAAACCCGATACGATCAACGGCTCATCATCGCGCTGGCCACGCGCGAGCCCTGGGGTACGAGCCAGCTCACGCTCGAGGGTCAGAATTACCTCCACGATTTGTCTCGCAACGAATTCTCGATCTCCGGCGGGGTTAGTATTCGCCTCTACAAGGGGCTCTCGGTCAACAGCAATGCGTTCTACAGCAGGGTACGAAACCAGCTGAACGTGGCAAAAGGAGGCGCGACGGATGAGGAGGTTCTGCTGCGGCTCCGGGAACTCGAAACGGGATACCGCTACCACATGTCGATCGGGTTCACGTACACCTTTGGTTCGATTTACAACGACATCGTCAATCCACGGATACGGAGGGACAATTTCTAGGCTCGCGCCGGGTCAAGACGGCGTCGGGACGTGGGAAACTTTGCCTCCAGGTGCTGCGTCGGTATATAGATAGACTTCGGCCCGCTCTGTCGGGCCTTTACTGCTTTCTCAGGGGCCGCTGATCCGAATGCTGGTCGCCTTGCCATCACTCTTCGAAGCGCTCTTCAAGTACCGCCCGGTGGTCTTCGAGAGAGGGCGGCTCATTTTTGCGGCCGCCCGGCCGGCATTCCTTGTCGTGATGGCTCTGGCGCTGATCGCCCTTGCAGTGGTCTTCACGTACCGTCGACTCGGTGGGCGGGCTACACCACGCATGCGATTCGCGTTGTCCATGCTCCGCGCACTGGTTCTGGCCATCGTCTTGGTTGCCTTGCTGAGACCCGCGCTCCTGGTCACCACCGCCGTTCCTGAACGAAACGTCATCGGTATTCTCTTGGACGATTCGCAGAGCATGGAGATCAAGGACGATGGGGTGACATCGCGAGCAGCTGTCCTGCAAAGTCTCTTCGGAGACCGGGCTGCGCCGATCCCCACCCAATTGGCGGAACGCTTCCATCTGAGATTCTTCCGGTTTTCCCGATCGGCGCAACGCGTGTCCGATCCCTCCCGTCTCGCGTTCGAGGGGGGGCGCTCCGATCTCGCGACATCTCTTGACGACGCCCGGAGAGATCTCGCCGCACTGCCACTTGCGGGCCTCGTGGTCGTGAGCGACGGGGCTGACAACGCCGACAGCTCTATTACTCGCTCTCTCCTGGCCATGAGTGCGGCGGAGGTTCCCGTCTACACCGTCGCGCTTGGTGCGGAGCGATTGACCCTCGACCTCGAACTGGCCAGAGTGGAGGCTCCACGCGCGGCGTTGCGGGGGTCATCGATTCTGATCGAGGCACTGGTCAGGCAATCGGGGTCGGTTCGCGACACCGCTGAGCTGGTTGTTGAAGAGAATGGTCAACGACTCGCGGTGCATCGGTTTGCGCTCCCCGGTGATGGACAGGCCACGACGGTCAGGCTTCCGGTGGCTCTCGCCGAGGAGGGGGCCCGACACCTCCTGGTGCGCGTCCCACCCGAATCCGGTGAGCCAGTGACCCGGAACAACGAACGCTCAATACTGGTTTCGGTGATGGATCGGTCGGAGCGGGTCCTCTACTACGAAGGTGAACCACGGTTCGAGTTCGCCTTCCTGCGACGAGCAGTGGCCAGTGACACGAATCTTCATTTCGTCGGGCTGCAGAGGACGGCCGATGGCAAGTACTTCAGGGTGGGAGTTGAGGATAGTCTCGATCTCGTCGGTGGGTTCCCGACGAGCAGGGAGGAGCTTTTCGGCTACCGTGCCTTGGTACTGGGGAGCGTCGAGGCCGCGGCATTCACCGCGGAGCAGCTTCGGGCGATTTCGGATTTCGTGAGTCGTCGGGGAGGTGGCTTACTGTTTCTCGGTGGTCGCCGGGCCTTCTCCGAGGGCGCCTATCGGGATACCCCGCTGGAGGATGCCTTCCCCATCACCCTGGAAGACTCTGACGATCCGGAATTCTTCCGCGTGGTGAAGGTGGCACCCACCCCAGCAGGGATGGGCCATCCCGTTACGGCACTGCACTCCGGCAGTGCCCCGGTGGCTTGGGATTCCATGCCACCCCTGACGTCAGTGAACAGTGTTGGGCGCCTGAAAGCGGGTGCAACCTCTCTTCTGCAAGGGGTCGACACCCTGGGGCGCGGTTCTCAGCCCGTGCTGGCCTACCATCGATTCGGGAGGGGCAAGGCGGTTGCGCTCCCGGTGCAGGACGTGTGGCGATGGAAGATGAATCCGGCCCAACCACCCGAGGACAGGCGCTTCGAAGGGTTTTGGCGTCAGCTGCTGCGTTGGATGGTGAGTGAGGCTCCCGATCGAGTCACCATGACTGTCCTTGGAGACCAGGTCGACGAAGGTGAATCCCTCACCCTGATTGCGGAGGTACGTGACGAGGCTTTCCGAGGGCTGAGCAATGCTTCTGTCCAGGCACTCGTCACTACCCCCTCCGGTCGCCTCGACGAGCTTCCGATGGATTGGGAGGTGGGATCGGAAGGGCAATACCGAGTGACGTTCCCCGCGGTGGAAGTCGGCCAATATGAGATCGTCGCTCTGGTCCCCTCCAACACCGACACCCTTTCGAGTGAGCCCGCCTTCGCGACGGTGGGAGACGTGGGACGTGAATACTTCGGGGCCGAGGCCCGCCCGGCTCTCCTGCGACGGATCGCCTCGGAGACGGGTGGGAGGTTCTATACCGCAGAAACCGTTTCAGAACTCCCCCGGGACATCGTGTATACGGAGCGGGGAATCACAAGAACCGAACGACTCGACGTGTGGGACATGCCCATCATCTTCCTTTTGCTCGCTGGATTGTTGACCGCGGAATGGGGACTCCGTCGGTCCCGGGGGCTCGCATGATCCCCCTCATCCTGAGCCTCCTCGGCGCTCCACATCAGGATGCCGCCACCCACACCCTGATCGTTACGGGGGTCGGTGGAGAGGGCAAGTACCGAGAGGCGTTCGTGCAACAGGCAGGAACGCTGATCACCAACTTGATCGAGGAATATGGGGTGAACCCCGCGGAGGTCGTGTGGTTGGCCGAAACGCCCGCTCTGGCCCCGGACAGGATCAGTGGCCGGTCCACTCGCCAGCGCGTTGTCACGGAACTCCAGCGGATTGCCGCAGGCGCAGGTCCGGCGGACCGAGTGCTTTTCGTCTACATCGGGCATGGCTCCGACGCCGGGGAGCCCAAGCTCAACCTTCCCGGTCCCGACCTTGGTGCGACTGAACTCCATGCTCTGCTTGAAGCCTTCCCGACGCAGCTGGTGGCGCTCGTGTTCGGCGCGAGCGCAAGCGGCGGTTTCATCGAACGACTGCAGGGTCCCAACCGGATCGTGGTGACGGCGACCAAGACCGGATTCGAGCGTAACGAGACGGTCTTCTCGACGGTGTTCGCGAGAGCCTTCGGAGGAGAAGCTGCCGACACCGACAAGGACGGCCGACTCTCACTGGCCGAGGCCTTCGAGTTCACCACCCACGAAGTCGCCCGGCTCTACGAATCGGATAACCGACTCCAAACCGAACACGCCCGACTCAGCGATTCGACCCTGGCTCGACGATTCGTCTTCGTGCCCAAAGGAGCCCGGTCGGTGTCGGTGGTGGACGACTCCGCTGGGGCGGCGCTGCTTGCTCAGAAACAAAGGCTGGAGCGAGACATCGAATCGCTGCGGGCGCAGCGGGAGACCCTGGAGCCCAACGAGTACGACCGGCGGCTGGAGGAACTCCTTGTGGCGCTCGCGACCGTCAATCGGAAGCTCCGGGAACGGGCGGGGGTCCCCCGGTGAGTCGTCTCGGTACGATGGCAGCGACCATCGCCGTGATCTGCGGGGCGACCCTGCCGTTGGCCTGTCAGCAGACCCAGGCCCAGGGCAGAGATGCCGGGCGTGAGGCGGTACGGACGGGTGACTACCAGCGGGCACTGGCTATTCTCTCGACCCTGGCCCGTTCGCCCACCGCGACCGATGCCGACCGGTTTGCACTGGTCCGCGCCTACCGGGAAACTGGACGCTACGCCGAGGCAGTAGAAACCGCGAGTCAATTCGCGGCACTCGACCCGATCTGGCACGTCACGCTCGGAGAGCTCGCAGCGATACGGGGAGACCTCGACGAGGCCGAGCGCCACCTCCGCACCGGTCTTGCCACCGAAGGCTCCTTGGCGATCCGGAGTGGTGCACACCTTGGCCAGCTTCTTCTCGAGCGTGGCAGGCGGGAGGAGGCGAAGCGCCTGCTGGTCAACGTGATCCGTGGCAACCCTGGGCGGGATGGGGAATCCGAGGATTTGGCTGCGGTGGCGGCGGCACTTGAGGCGCTGGGTACCGCCTGGGGCGAACCAGACCGGTTCCGCGAAGCTCTCCGCATGTACGACCGTGCCATTGCGGCCGACTCCTCAAACCTGGAGGCCCAGGTCGCACTCGGAACCATGTTCCTCGCCAAGTACAATCGCCCCGATGCGCGAACGACCTTCGAGGCCGTGCTGAGGGTCAATCCCCGACATCCAAGGGCGCTCCTGGGTCTTGCTCTTGTCGCGCTGGCCGAAGGTCGCGCGGAAGGGGACGACCTGCTCGGACAGGCGTTGGAGACCAATCCCAATCTTGTCGAGGCACGGGTCGCGCTGGCGACGACTCATCTGGAGCGCGAAGACTACGCGGCTGCCGAGCGTGAAGTTAGCAAGGCACTCCTCACGAATCCCGCATCACTCCCCGCGCTCACCGTGCTGGCGGCGTCGCATCTCTTTGGCGGTGCTCCGGCGGCCTACGATACGGTGGCGCGTCGCGTTCTCGACTTCAACCCAGTCTATGCGGAATTCTTCGCGCAGATGTCGGTATTGAGCGCACGAAACCGCTTTTATCAGCAGGCGGTTGATCTCGCCCGGCGTGGTGTGGCCTTGGATTCGATCTCAGCTACGGCGTTGGCGGCCCTGGGTCTCAACGAACTCCGAGTGGGAGCCATGCGCGAGGGACGTTCCCATCTCGAACGAGCCTTCGCACTCGATCCGTTCAATGTTTGGACCAAGAACACTCTCGACCTGCTGGACACCTTCGACCAGTATGGGAGGCTGGAATCGGACACCCTTCGAGTGATCGCGGCTCCTGATGAAGTGGATCTCCTTGGGCCCTATTTGATGGAACTGGGGGAGGCAGGGTATCGATCACTCGCCGCACGCTATGAGTACCGACCGACACGGCCCATTCAGCTCGAAGTGTACCGTCATCACCCTGATTTTTCGGTGCGGACCGTCGGGTTGGCGGGTCTTGGTGCTCTGGGAGTGAGCTTTGGCAACGTGTTGGCGATGGATTCTCCCTCAGCTCGGCAGCGCGGAGAGTTCAATTGGGGATCGACATTCTGGCACGAACTGGCCCACACGTTCACCCTTGGCGTCACCGATCACCGCGTGCCGAGGTGGTTCTCCGAAGGTCTGTCCGTGGTCGAAGAACGTCGGGCTCGAGTGGGGTGGGGGGCGCAGCTGCGGTTGGGATTTCTGATGGCGTACCACGAGGGCAAGCTACTCCCGGTCAGTCGGCTCAATGACGGATTCGTGCGACCCTCCTACCCGGAGCAGGTGGGCTTCTCCTACTACCAGGCGTCTCTCGTGTGTGAGATGATTGAGATGACTCGAGGATCGGATGCCATCAATCGCATGCTCGATGCCTATCGTCGTGGCCTGCCTGGACCCGAAGTCTTCCGCGAGGCGCTCGCCGTGGAGCCTGAGGCCTTCGACAAGGAATTCGACCGGTGGTTCGTTGAGCGCTTCGGATCGGTACTCGAGGCGGTGGCAGGGGCCGATGGTGGAGCGTTTCACCGAGAATTGCAGCGAGGACTACTCTCGGAAAAGGCCGGGGACACTGAAGCCGCTGTCGTGGCCTTCGAGCGTGCCAAGGAGTTGTTCCCGGAGTACGCCGAACAGGACAATCCATACTGGCATCTGGCCAGGATTCACCGGGAGATGGGACGCCTGAAGGAGGCGGCTCGGGAACTCGCCCGGCTCACCGCTTTGGCCGAAAGCGACTACGCGGCGAATCTGGAGGAGGCGGAGGTTCTCGAAGAGCTTGGCGATCTCGCGGGCGCAGCCGAGGCCCTCGAACGGGCAGTGTACATCGACCCCCGCGATCCCGCGCTCCACGAGAGACTTGCCGTGCGCTACGGCGATCAAGGGAGATGGCGGGAGGCGGCGCGGGAGCGTCAGGCCGTGCTGGCCCTGAATCCGGTGGACAGAGCCGAGGCGCATTTCCAATTGGCCCGGGCCTGGTTTCATGCCGGCGATCGGGCCGCGGCGAGACGCGCGGTCCTTCGTGCACTGGACATCGCCCCGGCCTTCGAGCGGGCACAGGAACTTCTCCTGCAGATTCGCGGTATCTCCCCTCAGGGAGGGTTGGATTGATGACACACCGGTCACGCGTCATGCTGGGACTGCTCGTCGTGGCATGGATGGGGAGTGGGATGGTACTCGCACAGTTCCCCGGGGGAGGCCGCCGAGGTGGGGGGCGGAACTCCGAGGCGCTGCCCAACGCAGCTTACGACGGGCGTTTCACCTTCGTGCGGATTCGCTACAACGCTGTGGGAGGGCGTGGGCGTGGAGGATTCGGCGATCCGATGTGGAACCACGATTATCCCCGGGCCGAGTATCACTTCGACCAGATTCTGGCCGAAGTCTCCTATGCCCCCACCTATCTCGAAGGCGGGAACGTCCTGACGCTCGATGATCCGGAACTCTTCAACTATCCGATCGCGTATCTCACGGAACCGGGGTTTTGGAGTGTGAATCAGGCTGAGGCAGACGGCCTTCGACGCTGGTTGCTGCAGGGCGGGTTCCTGATCGTCGATGATTTCGCGGGCGAGCACTGGTATAATTTCGAGGATCAACTTCGGATCGTCCTACCCGAGGCACGCGTCGTCCCGCTCGACGTCACCCATCCGATCTTCGATTCCTTCTTTCGCATCGAATCGCTCGACTTCACGCACCCCTACTATGGAGTGCAATCACAGTTCCTCGGTGTGTTCGAAGACAACGACCCCACCAAACGCTTGATGATGATCGTGAACTACAACAACGACATCGCCGAGTACTGGGAGTGGTCCGACCAGAGTTTCGCGCCGATCGAATTGACGAACGAAGCCTACAAGCTCGGCGTGAACTACATCATCTACGCCATGACTCACTGACCTCATCGGTCATGAAAGGACCTCTCGGCATGACTTCCACCCAGAGTGCCGCTTCCCCTGCTCACGACGATCTCGCCACCGCAGAGCGCCTCCAGTCTGGGTATGCCCAGATCCTGAGCGAACTGCGGAAGGTCATCGTAGGCCAGGATGATGTGATTGAACAGGTCTTCATTTCCCTGGTCGCGGGGGGCAACAGCCTCCTGGTTGGGGTACCGGGCCTGGCAAAAACCCTGCTCATTCACTCCATTGCCCAGGCACTCGACCTCAAGTTCGCACGGATCCAGTTCACACCGGACCTCATGCCGTCGGACGTGACCGGTACCGACATCGTCCAGGACGATCCGGCCAGCGGTCAGCGGCGTCTGGTGTTTGCTCCCGGACCGATCTTTGCGAACATCGTCTTGGCCGACGAAATCAACCGTACCCCACCAAAGACGCAGTCAGCGCTCCTGGAGGCCATGCAGGAGCATCGGGTCACGGTCCAGGGCCGCACCTATGAGTTGGACCCGCCCTTTTTCGTCTTTGCCACCCAGAACCCGATCGAACTCGAAGGGACGTACCCCCTCCCCGAAGCGCAACTCGATCGGTTCATGTTCGAGATCGTCCTCGACTACCTCGAGGAGGGAGATGAAGAGGAAGTGGTGCGGCGAACGACATCACCGCAGACACCGGTATTTTCCCATGCGCTGAGCGGGACAGATCTCATTGACTTCCAGGCCTTGGTGCGGCGTGTGCCGGCGGCTGATCCCGTGATTCGATACGCTGTCGCTCTGACGCGGCAGAGTCGCCCGGGCGAGGGGGCTCTGGATTTCATCTCGCGCTGGGTGCTCTATGGGGCGAGCGTGCGGGCGGCCCAGAGCATGATTCTGGGTGGCAAGGCACGTGCCCTGATCCATGGCCGGCATCACGTCAGTTTCGAAGACGTGCGAGCCTTGGCCCACCCCGTCATGCGCCACCGTGTGCTGCTGAACTTCCACGCCCAATCGGAACGGGTCACCACGAAGGACATCATCGACCGCCTGCTCGACGCCGTCCCGGTTCCTCGGTCGGGACTGTAGGATATGACGACGCGGGCTCGTGACGACCTGTCGGGAACATCGTTTCTCGATCCGACGGTCCTAGCCACGATCGGGAATCTCGAACTCCTCGCCCGCACGGTGGTGGATGGGTTTCTCCATGGGCTTCACCGCTCGGCCCGCCTGGGCCTCTCGATGGAGTTTGCCGAGCACCGGCCCTACATGCCCGGTGACGAGATCCGACGGATCGACTGGCGCGTCTATGCCCGAACCGATCGGTTCTACGTCAAGGAATACGAGGCGGAAACACACGCCACCGTGACCCTTCTCCTGGACATTTCCCCGTCCATGGCCTACGGGACCGGAGCGCTGACCAAGTTGGACTACGGCCGATTCCTCACGGCCTGCCTCGCCTGGTTTTCGGCGCGCCAGCGCGATCGGATCGGGCTGGTGCTCTTCGACCGGGAGATCGTGAAGTACGTCCCGCCATCGACCCGCCACCTTCAGTCCGTCCTGCACACGATCGAAACCCTGACCCCGGGGCGACCCGGAGATCTCGGCCCCCCGCTGCAACGCGTCGCGGAGCAGGCCCGGCGTCGGGGCATCATGGTCCTCATCTCTGATTTCTACGAGGACCCCGAGCGCGTGGGCGAGGCACTCGAACTGCTTCGTGCCACCGGCGCAGACGTGATGGCATTCCACCTCCTCGATCCGGCGGAAATCGAATTTCCTTTCGAAGGGGCTGCGACGTTCCAGGATCTGGAACACGGCGAACGACTCCCGGTGGTACCCGAGGATCAGCGCACCCGCTATCAGGACCTCATGCGGGCCCATATCGCGGGCCTGACCACGCGCATGGCCTCCA
This sequence comes from Gemmatimonadota bacterium, assembly GCA_003246755.1. Taxonomy (GTDB): domain Bacteria; phylum Gemmatimonadota; class Gemmatimonadetes; order Gemmatimonadales; family GWC2-71-9; genus SZUA-320. Next base: position 34,897 of record QKDC01000028.1, read on the forward strand.
CCGGAGTGGACTATTCCGTCTGTGATGTCTCCAAACCACTGGATTACGTCCTATACGAGTATCTCGCACGGAGGCAGTTCCTGAGGAGTCCCCGGTGAGCGGTCTCGCGTTCCTGGTTCCGGCCTTTCTGGTCGGTCTCGGGGTCCTGGTGGTCCCAGTCGTCGTGCATTTACGACATCGCCAACGGAAGACGGCTGTTCCGTTTCCCTCGCTCATGTTTCTCAAACGCATCGAGTTCCGGGAGGTGCGCCGCCAGCAGATTCATCACTGGCCACTGTTTCTCCTTCGGTGCCTCGCAATCGCCCTGCTTGTTCTCGCCTTCGCTCGGCCGTTCTTCCAAGACCGCGAGATGGGCGGGGGGTTCGCGGTGCAGGGTGGTCGTGAGGTGGTCATTCTCCTCGACCATTCCGCAAGCATGGGGTTCGGTGATCGCTGGTCACGTGCCCAAGCTGCAGCACAGGAGATTATCGATGGCCTGACGGCCGGAGACCGAGCGGCTGTGGTGTTGTTTCATTCCACCGCCACTGTCGCAACGACACCGACGGCCGACAAGGCTCTGTTGACGGCCGCCATCGATGAGGCTCGTCCCACATCGGGATCTACGCGGTATGGACCGGCACTTCGCGCGGCCAGGGAGATCGTCTTCGGAACAGATCGGCCCGGGCGGGAGGTCATCATGATGAGCGACTTCCAGCGCTCAGGGTGGACCGGTGAAGATCTCCAGACTCTCCCCGAGGGCACCTCGTTCAAAACTGTGGATTTGTCGGGTACGACCTCCGACATAACCGTCGGAAGCATCGAGGTGGTCGCCAACAACCAGGGCGACCGAACCGTCGGTACCGTGGTGGCGCAGGTGGTTGCCAGTGACCTGCGGGAGCCGCGACAGATCATGGCAACACTCGAGGTCGCAGGAAGGAATACGGAGACCAGGGAGGTCACCGTTCCCGCACGTGGCCCGGTGGCGCTCCGTTTCGATCCCATTACCCTCCCGGGCGCCCCATTGCGTGCGACCATCCGGCTCGAGACTCGCGATTCGCTTCCGGGCGACGACGCGTTCCATTTCCTCGCTTTTGCCGATCCGGCGGTGCGAGTGATCCACCGCCTCCCTGACGGCGCGGATCCCGGGCGCTCGTTCATCAGGCAGGCACTTGGCATTAGCCGACAACCGAGGGTCGACGTGATGCTCCGCAGCTCGACAATCACTGCGGCCGATCTCTCCCGCGCCGACGTGGTCCTGCTGGAAGGAGTCAGCTTCCCTGGGGGGGGTGAGGGGCAGCGCCTCACCGATTTCGTACGGGCCGGGGGAGGGTTGCTCCATGTCCTCAATGAACGTGTAAGCGGGGCCTGGCCCTCGGCTCTGATCGACGCCCAACTCGGGGATGTGGTTGATCGTTCGGCCGGCGCACCGGCAACGATCGGGCTCATCCGGCGGGACCATCCCGTATTCGAACCCTTCCGTCTCCCACGATCGGGGGACTTCTCCGCCACGCGAATCTATCGGTATCGCAGTGTGCGTAGTGATTCCATGGAGGTAATCGCCCAATATGACGACGGAGCTGCAGCGCTGCTCGTTGGCACCAGCGGGTCGGGTCGGGTTCTGATCTGGTCCTCCTCTGTGGACAACGTATGGAGCGACCTTCCACTCCAACCCGTGTTTCTCCCGTTGGCGCATCAGCTCGTACTCTTCGCAGCAGGATTCATCGATCAGCCGACCGCATATCGGATCGGTGATGTCGCCTCCTTCGATCCGGAGGTGACGGCAAACGCTCCGGTCATTCTGGTGAGCCCGGGAGGAGAACGCAGACGCTTCGAACCAGTGGCGACACCCCTGTCGTTCACTATCGCAGAACAAGGATTCTACGAACTGCGGGAGGCGCGAGCGGGTGGTCGTTTGCTGGCGACCGCAGCCGCCAATCTCGCCCTCGGCGAGTCGGATCTCACGCCCTTGGATCCGGCCGACTTGGCTATCGCCGCCGGAGCGCCGGACTCGGTACCGAGTGCGGCCAATCCCGTCCAGGCCGACCTCACGGTGCAAGAGCGCGAACGCGAGCAAAGTCTCTGGTGGTATGTGCTGGCACTGGTGGCGGTGACCCTTCTGGTGGAACCCATGATCGCCAACCGCCTGACTGGCGCCGTACGCACCCCTGTCGTAGTCTCAGGAGTGAACCAATGAGATACCTATCCTCCTCCCCCGCCGATCTGCTGGAGATCGTGACACTCGTGCGACGACGCTGGCGCCTCCGGAACGCACTTCGCGGGGCAGTCGTGGTTCTGGCGGTCGTCTTGATGTGGCTAGTCGCGGGAGGAGCCCTGCTCGACAGTATGCGACTCTCTCTCGGTGTGACCCGGGCGATCAGTATTCTGGGATATGCCGGAGTTGCCTTCGTCGTTTTCCGGTTCTGGGTTCGCCCCACGTTGCGTCGCGTCACGGACGAGCAGGTTGCTCTCTATATCGAGGAGCACGAGCCCAACCTCCACTCCCTCCTGGTCAGTGCCGTCGAACAGGCCAAGAGTGGGGCCTCGAGGGCGCCCGCCTTCACCGATCGATTGGTGGCGGATGCCCTCGAACAGATGCGCGCGGTGGAGCATGGGCGCAGGATCGAGCGACGGAATCTCCGACAGGCAACGGCGTTCGCAACGGGGCTCTCCGTCCTGGCGGCACTTCTCCTCACGCTTGGGACGCCAGCCACGCGCCAGGGGGCAAGGACACTGCTGCTTCCGTGGTCGGAAGCGGCTGCTGCGACACCCTATCTGGTGCTGGTGGCCCCCGGGGACGCCACGGTGTCTCGGGGGGGCGACCAGGAAATCACCGCCGAACTCCGGGGCTTCACCTCCGAGCGCGTGGAAATCCTATTCCGCTCGGGGGATGACCCCGAATGGCAACGTGTCGCGATGGCGCCTGGTGACTCAGGGACCACATACGTCTTCCGACTCTTCGACGTGGCGGAACCGACCGAGTACGTCGTCGAAGCCGACGGGGTGCGTTCGACCATGCATCTCTTGTCCGTTGCCGATCTTCCCGCGGTCGGCAATTTCATCGTGGACCTGCGGTTTCCGGCATATACCGGGCTACCCAGCGAGAGACACGACCCGGGAGGTGACATCGTCGCGCCCCGGGGCACCTCGGCCGAGTTCACGGTAACACCAACCCTACCAAGTGCGGCGGGGAGACTGATCACTGAGGCGGGTGACACGGTCAGCTTGGCCTCCAACGAGATCGGCGACCTCGCGGGACGCTTTCAACTGGAGCGTGATGCCATGTTCCGGTTCGAACTCCAGGCATCGAATGGTGCCTGGGTGGAAGCATCCCTCAGGTATCGAATCGACGTCGTCGACGACCGAGGACCTACGGTGATCATCCGGTCGCCGGGTCGTGACATGCAGGCAACCGCGGTCGAGGAGATCTTCACCGAGACCGAGGCGAATGACGACTACGGACTGCGGCAGCTGGAACTCGTGGTCCGGATCAACGGTGGAGAGGAACAGGTGATACCGCTCCACGCCGGGGGGCGCCCCGTTCGCGAACTTGTCGGAAGCCACACACTGTTCCTCGAAGAATGGTCCCTCGAGCCGGGCGATCTCATCACCTACTTCGCCCGGGCCACCGACAACAGCACGGTGGGTCAGACGACGAGTTCGGACATCTACTTCCTGCGGATTCGCCCCTTCGGGAAGGACTATCGGCAGGCTGAACAAGCAGGACAGCCGGGACAGCCCGGAGACACACCCGAGGGGCTTTCGGAACAGCAGAAGCAGGTCGTTGCCGGGACCTTCAAGGTGCAGCGCGACCGGGATGTCGCCCCAGCGGATCGGACCCGTGAAGACCTCGCAACTCTCGCCCTGGCTCAGGGTCAACTCCGTGAACGAGTGGTTGGCTTGACTCAGCAGATGGCCCAGCGAAACGCCGGTGCTGTGGACTCTGGCTTCACGATCATCCTCAACGAGTTGCTGCAAGCCATTCCTGAGATGCAGGCGGCTGAAGAACAACTTGGTCGTCGCCGTCCCGATGAGGCCCTCGGACCCGAAGAACGGGCCCTGCAGCATCTCCAGCGGGCCGAAGAGGCGTACCGGGAGGTGCAGGTTGCCATGGGTGGGCAGCAGCAAGGAGGTGGCGGTGCTTCCTCGAATGCGGAGGATCTCGCCGATCTGTTCGAGCTCGAAATCGACAAACTGCGGAACCAATACGAGACGGTGCAGCGGTCCCAGGAACAGCGTGCCGCTGAACAACTCGATGAAACCCTCGAGCGGCTGAAGCAACTGGCGAGCCGCCAGCAGCAAGAGAGTGAACGACTTCGTCGTGCCGCAGAGGGCCTGCAGAGTAGGGGGCAGTCGGGATCTGGGGGTGGTGCCCAACAGCGCAGAATGGCCACGGAGGCCGAAGAACTCGCCCGGCAACTCGAACGGCTCGCGAGGGAGCAACCCTCCCCTGAAGCCACGGAGGCCGCGCGCCAGATCCGTGACGCCGCCGAGGAAATGCGGAGGTCTGCAACCGGTCAGGAGGGCAGCGAGTCTCGAGCTGGGGAAGCGGCCCGCCGTCTTCGGGAAGCGACGCGTTCTCTCGAATCGGGGCGTTCAGGGAGGCTCGAACGCGCGGTGTCGTCAGCGGCACGTCGTGCCGAGGGATTAGCCGAGCGTCAGCGGGAGATTGGGCGTGACGAGGAGCGGGCCCTTCAGCAGGGGGCCATGGATCGCGCGACGGCCTCGAACCTGGGAGAACGGAAGGACAGCCTCGAGGCCGAAGTCGAGCGCCTGCGGGAGGACCTCAACCGTCTGGGCCTCGATGCCGGGAGCGAACGTCCAGAGGCTAGTCGGCGTCTGGCCCAAGCCGAGGAAGGCCTCCGTGAGGACAGGGTCGAGGACAAGATCCGGTACTCAAAGGGGTTTCTCAGGGGTGGGGCGTCGCCCGAGTATGCACGCAACTTCGAAGAATCCATTGCGGCCAACCTCGACAGTGCCGCGTCACGGCTTCATGCAGCCGCCGAGGCGGTGAGCGAGGCCAATGCCAACGATCCCTCGCGAGCCCTGGACCAGGCCGGTCGTCTCGTACGCGGCCTCGAATCGCTCTCCAATCGGCTCAACCAGCGGGCCCAAGGTGGAGAATCTGCAGAGGCGCAGGAACGTGGCAACCGCCGGGGTGAGGGGGAGGGGCAACAGGATCGGGGACGAGAAGGTGAGGGTGCAGAGGGGCAAGCTCAGGAGGGCCAGGGGCAGCAGCCAGGACAAGGGCAGCCCGGACAGGGGCAGCAGCCTGGCGGTCGGGCACAGTTGGGAGCGAATAGCCGTGACGGTCGACCCTCTTTCGTGGATCCCGGGTCGGCCCGGCAGCTTGGCCGTGAGTTGCGTGAGCGACGGTTTGGCGCGGATTCACTCTTGGCCGAGGTCGAGCGGCTTGGATTCGACGGCCGGGATCTCCGCGAGATCGTCGCGGAGTTACGTCGGTTGGAGAGCGGGGAGCTTTTTTCCGATCCCTCGGGTCTCGAACGTCTGGAACGTGACGTTCTCGACCGGATCAAGGCGTTCGAGTTTGCGCTTCGGCGGCAGATTGCGGGCGATGAAAGTCGGCCCGTCATCGGACCGTCCGGTGAGGTGCCTCCGAAATTTCGAGAACTGGTCGAGGAGTACTACCGTTCGCTGGCGCGGGTCAATCGAGGCCCCCCACCCCCCAAGTAGACCCTAGTCTTTCCGTGCCTGAGGATCGGCCTTCTGGGCGCGACGTGCTTGGAACAGTTGTTCCCAGCCGTGCCGGATGGCCTGGGCTGATCCAATCCCCACCGCGAGTGCGAAGGCCACGCCGATGGCCCCGAAGCCAATCAGGAAGGCCGCCATCACGATCTGCCTGGCGAAGTTGAGTTGCCAGAGTGCCAGCGCACCGACAACGGCGAGCAATGCCGTCTTGGACATCCCACCGACCAGGCGTGGGCTCGGCACGCCAGCCTCTTCGAGGGTATCCTCGACGCGGTCGGCGACGATGTTGGCCAGGAGGAGACCGATGCCGATGATGATGAGAGCCATCGCCAAGTTGGGGAGATAGCCCACAAACTGCTGCACCACGCCGGAGAGAACCGTCAATCCCCAGATTTGCAGGGCGTTGTTGAGAAATACCATGACAACCAGGAGCATGATCACGACGCCGACGGCGCTGAACAACGCGTCCCGCACATCGGCCTTGGCGAGTGCCGCCCGCCAGGAAATCGGGCCACCCAAACGGTCAAGGCGAATCCATTTCAGAAAGACGATGGTGGCACGCTTGGCGAGCCACCCGATGACCACGCCGATCGCGAGCAGAATCAACCCCGCGGTGAGCGTGGGGAGATAGGCAGAGAATCGGGACCCGAGTTCGTTGAACGGGCCTGTCGTTGGCAGTTGCATTGTGCTCTCCTAGCGCTTTCCGAAGAATGCCCGCTCGAACCTGCCGGCAGTGTGTTGTTCGACGGCTCGGACCACGATCACCGGATTCGTTCCGCCCTTGGCAATGCTGACGGGGACCGTTTCTCCGATGAGTGGTGCCGTCGGCCCAGTGCTCGGACCGCCGATGAGAACGAGTTCATGTGGTCTGGCTGATTGGGCGAGCCCTCGTCCGATCTCGCGGCGGTGGAGCACCTTCAGGTCCGCCTTGAGGCCCGCGCTCTCCATGGTACCGCGTGCCGCGGTGACCTGGTGTTCCGCCGTCTGACGCTCGATACCCCGCTCCAACACCGTAACCACACGAGTATCGGCCTCGAACCATGAAGCGAATGCGTGCGCGAGCTCGGCCGCGAGTTTGGAATTCTTCCCTGACGTGACCGGGACCAACACGCCTTTGATGTTGTCTTTTGTTATCGTCCCGTAGACGACGCCGACGTGACACGGCGCGCGGGAGAGGACCCGATCCACGATTCCGGCGACGAGGCGGTCGAGGAAGGAATGTCCTGTGGGTTGTCCCATGATGAGAAAATTGCAGCGTTCCTCGCGTGCGGTCTGCACGATAGCGTAGCTGATCCGTCTGGCAATCTTGACGACCGGGGTTGCCGTCACTCCACGGGAAGCCGCGTACGCGACCGCATCATTGAGCAGGGTCTCGCGGGACCGTGCAGCCGCGCGCCCGGTGAGCAAGGACTCGCCCTCCGGCACTTCAACCACGGTTACGACGACAATGGTGCCATCATGGTCCCGGGCCAACGCGCTCGCCGTCTCCATTAGGGTTGGGATGGACTTGGCGTTCGCGATGGACACGAGCACGCGGTACTCCTTCCGCTCCAGGCGCTCCATCCATTGCACCCGCTCCTGAAACGCGTGTTCCCGTTGCCTGGCATATCCATAGTAGAACACAGTCCCAGCCACGATCCAGCCGCCGGCGGCCACCCACGCCATGGGATAATCGCGGGCCATGAAGACCGCGATGATCAGCATGGTGATGACGGCGAGAATTGGGGTGAACGGGACGAAGGGAACCTTGAATCCTCGATCGAGGTCGGGACGCAGTTTCCGCAGACGGATCACCGCCACGTTTACTCCACCGAACAACAGCAGGAACATCACGCTGGCGGCGGCGGCGACCTCCTCAATCGGCAGGGCGATGGCCATGGCGATGATGAGTGTCGCCGATAGGATGATCGCCCAGTGTGGGGTTCCACGGGTCGGGTGGACACGCCCCACGATGTTCGGCAGACTTGCGTCACGGGCCATCGCGAACGCGACCCGGGAGGAGGAATAGATCGTGGCGTTGAGGGCCGAGATGGTGGACAGCAGGCCCCCTACCAGGAGCAGAATTCCACCGCCCACCATGAATTGGTCGGCGGCGGTCACGAGCGCGATTTCCTTGGCCTCGCCCAGGTAGTCCGTGATCGCCATTCCGGCTGGAGGAACAACGGCTCCGATCGCCACGAAGGCCACGAGGAGGTAGATGGGGATCACAATCAACAGGGAGAGGAAGACGGCCCGCGGGACATTCCGCTTGGGATCATCGACTTCCTCGCTGGTTTGCGCGATGATCTCGTACCCTTCGAAGGCAATGAAGGTGAGACCCATTGCCCCGAGAACTCCTCCCCAACCGTTCTTCATGAACGGGGTGAACGATCCCTCCCATCCCGGACGGTTGACCATCGCCCAGAGACCGGCCGCAATGAAGACACCGATGATGGCGATTTTGCCAATGGTGACGACGTTCCCGGCCTTCCCCGTCTCCGAGGCTCCCCGGTAGTTGATCACCGCGAACAGGGCGCATGCCCCAACGGCCAGCCAGATTTCCAGTGGGAAGATCCGGGTCGAGACTTCGGTGACCCCCGCGACCGAGAGGACCTCCTTGAAATACGCACCGAACCCGAGAGCGTAGAGCGAGCACGCTACGGCGTGAGCAAACCAGTCCATCCATCCCGAGAGGAAACCGCTCGGATCAGGAAGGGATGCCTTGATCCACAGGTATCCTCCGCCCGCTCCGTGAATCGCCCCACCGAGTTCCGCGTAGGCCATTGCTGTGAGAAGGGCGACAAGCCCGTTGAGCACAAACACGATGAGCAAGGCCGGCCCGGCCACCCCGGCGGCGATACCGGTCAGCACGAAGATCCCGGCGCCGATCATGGCACCGACTCCGATCATCGTCACGTCGATGAGGCGCATTTCTCGACTGAGGCGGACTTCCATCGCCACGTGGTCCTCCGTTGCTATGAGAGGAGTGCGCCCGGCCAGCGGACCGGGGATATGCCTCGACTACTCGACGGGGTCGCTCGTCGCAATACTATGTGGGTCGTCCTGGTGGAGCCGAGAAATCTGAAGCTGGCGCGTCTCGGGGAAGAGTTCGAAGTACTTTCTGACGCTCTCCGTCGTCCCACTAAGATAAACGACGTCACCATGTTTGACTTCGAAGCCTGGGTCGAAACCAACGATGACCTCTTCCTCCCGCTCCACCGCTACCACCGAACACCCAGTACGATCGCGGATCCAGTGTTTTGCCAAAGGTTGTCCTACGAAGTTTCCCGCCCCTGTCGCGACCAGTTTGATCTCCGCCTCGAGCGAGACCGCTTCCTGTCCCAGAAGATGAAATGACAGGAGTTGTCCTGCCACTTGGCTCAGGGAGAGCGCGAAGTCTGCGCCTGCCCGGTGGATCCTGGATACGTTTTCGGCGCGTCGTACGGCAGCAATGATGATGGTCTCGGGTACCAGGTTCCGGGCCACGGCGGCGGCGAAGAGGGTTGCGCTATCGGTGTCGAGGCACAAGATCAGCGCTTGAGCCTCTCGAGCTCCCGCCTGAAAGAGGGTCTTGTGATCGAGGTAATCCCCCACGATATCGGTGCCCGCCGCCACCTCGGTATCGAGAATCCGCACGGTCTCCCCGGCGTCCCGCAGGAGCTCTGTGACTTTCGATCCGATATCCGTATTCCCGACGACGAGAAAAGGGCCCTCCTGGGTCACCGGGGTGGCGACCTCCCTCAGGCGTGTAATCGCCTCCCGGCTGCCCACCACCACCATGATCGTTCCCGCGACGAGCTTTGTCTCGTTTGGTGGGTGCTCGATGAGCCGTCCACCTACCCAGAGACCTACGATGGTTGATTGGGTATCCTCTCGGATCTGTGAGTCTTCGATCGTCTTCCCGGCGAGTGGACTCTCGGTATGCACCCGGAGTTCCGCGACTTCGACGTGCTCACCCAGTTGTCGGACTCCCCCTGCTCTTTGACCGATCTGACGACTCGCGCGTGTGGCGAGTGCTGCCGCCAGGACATGATTGGGCGTAAACGCTTTGGTCGCGCCGGCTCGGAGCATCGGAGGCCGCCGATCGGGATTCTCCACCAAGGCGATGATGGGGCCATCATAGCCATGGTACCGTGCGCTCAGGGCCATGGCTGCATTCCGATTATCGTCACCGTTCAAAACCATGCCCCGAGCGCCTTTAAGATGGCTCAGGTCCGGATCCTCGGCACCAAGGTCGCCGAGGACAACCTCGATCCCTCGTTCCCGGAGTCGGCGGGCGATCGGCTCGTCCTCTTCGAAGACCACGGTCTTCACCCCCTCCTGCACCAGTTCGTCAAGGAGCGAGGTGATTGCCGGTCCATAGCGGTAAATCAAGATCCGCCCGGACATGTCGCTCAGGGTCGTGGGGAGCCGTGCCTCAAACCGCTCTTCGATGAAAGGAAGGAGAAAGACGGGAAAGACCAGAAAGATGATCAGGACACCGAGGAATTGGGTCACGATGACGTAGAACTGCATCAAGGGGTGCGTCCAGGCCGCGTCCCGTCCGTACCCCGTTGTGGTCAGTGTCTCCGCGGCCCATTCGAGGCTATCTCCGAAGGACCGTGGTGTCCCTTCGAGGTGGATCATGCCAGCCTGGTAGATGGCCGCCATGAGGACGACCATGACCGGCACGGCGAGGAAGAGGAGCAGCAACCGGCGATAGGCGCGAGAAACCTTGATCATGCAACCACTTTGCTCGGGGTTCGTCAGGGACGGGCCAGCCGTCCCTTCAGAGTACTGAGGAAACCCATGGGCACGCTAGCGGCTGCCCGGGTGGCCGATCTCAGTCTGGTGTCACCGAACGCAGGTGACTCACTTGGACCGCGAGACGATTTCCTCCATGATTCTGCGGGCGAAGTCCTTGTCCCATGTTACGGCGGAACGCCGTACGACGACCTCGATCCGCGTACTCGAACCCTCGGTTCGAAGAGTGACCGTAATCTCGCGGTCAGCGGTCTCTCCGCTCAGTTCACGCCTTTCGCCTGAGCCTTGTTGCTCGGTCTTGGTTTTGGTTTCGGTCACCTCGAGAGTGGCAAAGGCTGCCCTCGCCGCCCCGAACGCGGGCTCCATTGGCGCGGCCACGAGGGACTCGACACCACGATCATTGATATAGATCGCGCCGCCCGCCCCCGCCCCGGCGGCAGCGACCAAACAGCCGCCGGTAGTGCCCGCGATGAGGAGTAGAGTAAGAGTGACCAGGTGTCGTCTTCGAAGGTACATGGCATCCTCTGCGGTAGGACCAGGTATGGTCGAGGCGTCGAGGCTTCAACGCTACGACGCGATCGGTCGGGGCCTTGTTTCCGTCAAGAACGGGACTCCGTATCGAATAGCAAGATGCTACGGAGGAGTTCGCTGGCAAGGTCATACCCCTGGGGCCATCCGCTCGCCCTGGGTCCAGCCACATTGAGCCGCGTGGGTGGGGGTAGTGATGCCAGCCACCGCCGAACCCGATGCACTGCGGCATCATGCGGCGTGTCAGTGAGATCGAGGTGGAGGAGCGGCTTACCAAGCTGGTCGGCCGCCTCACGAGTCTGAAGACTCCCCCCGGAGAGAGGACCCCAGGAGATGAGCAATGTGCCGTCGGTATCGCGGACGTTCCGCACGGTTCGCACGGCATAGTCCGGGGATCCGGTTTCCTGAAGACGATCGTACTTCGACGGAATGATCCCATCCTCGGCGAGCCGTCCCGTGGGGATCCATCCACCATGGAGAATGCCGAGTTCGAGAGCGACATCGAGGGCCGCCCGATCGACCCCTGTCTGACCTCCAGACCAGATCTGTTCCACGCGGACTGGTCGCGTACTGCTCACAGGTCCTCGGCAAGCCTGGACACCCGGTCAAGGCTACGGGTGGCACGAGGGAAAATGGGGGGTGACATCCTCCCGCCAAGATAGGACCGGTACGAGGTCAGATGAAGAATCATGTCCCCAGATGACAGCGGCCCCAATCAGCGGTAGGATACCAAGGACTGACGTTTCTGACCCCGGGGTCGTTATGCAAACACGGATTCAGGTACTCTGTCGCCAGGGCCGGAGCCTTCGAGAGGCGATCGCGGACGACAACCGACTCGCACGTTATGGTCTGGAGGTTGTCCAGGAGCACAAGCCAGGTCGAAGCCCTGGGTGGATGAAGCTCAAGTCCGCTCACCGCGACCACCGTGGCGCGATCAACATCGAGTGGGACTCGCCGATGCAGACCCTGCGGTGCCGGGTCGTAACCAGGGGTCGGGGACGACCAGGCGAGGTCACCGCCGAGTTTCTTCGCTACCTCCTGGCCGTCCATCATCGGCGCATCGAAAGCGTTCTGATCCGGCCCGGGTAGCCCAGACTGGGGTGGGGCGGACACCTTCTCCTTCCGCCGTCGCGTGTGATGGATGTATTGAGCGCAGGATTCGGATGGCATGCGACCACAGCCAATGCTATCCTGGTCCCGTCTGTTACGTGGAGTTGCACTCGTGGTTCCAGTCATGTCCGATACCGAGTTGTGGAACGCCGTCCTGTCCCGTGACCCTGAGCTTGCCGGTGCTTTCGTTTATGGAGTCCGGTCGACAGGGATTTACTGCCGGGCGGGCTGTCCCGCGAGGCGTCCTCATCGCAAGAATGTCGAGTTCTTCGCCGTCCCTGCCGCCGCGGAGCGGGGAGGGTACCGTCCCTGCCTCCGTTGCCGACCGCGAGAAGCGGTGCACCGTCATCCGCAGGTCGCGCTTGTCGAACAGACTTGCCGATTGCTCCAGGCGGCCAACGGCGATCGGCTGACCCTCGATGCACTCGGTGCCCAGGTGGGAGCGAGCCCCGGCCACCTTCAGCGCACCTTCAAGCGTCTGACCGGTGTCTCGCCACGGGCGTACGCCGATGCACTTCGTCGCGAACGACTGCGCGATGCGCTTCGGGAAGGGGAGAGTGTGAGTCGTGCGATCTACGGCGCAGGGTATGGCTCGCCCAGTCGGGTCTACGAGAATCGCAGTGGGTCCATGGCGATGACGCCGGCCACCTATCGCAAGGGAGGGGAAGGAGTGCGTATGGCGTTTGTCACCGCCCGTTCGCCGCTTGGCCGAGTCCTCGTCGCCAGTACCGAACGAGGCGTCTGCTTCGTGTCGCTCGGTGACTCGGATCGTGAACTCCTCACCGCCCTCGAGGCGGAATTCCCCGAAGCCGAACGCCTGAGAGGTGGGCGGGAGCTGCAATCGGTGGTAGAGGAGGTGGTCAGGAGGACATCCGGGAAGGCACCGAGTCGTGAGTTAGCACTCGATATCCAGGCGACGGCCTTCCAGCGTAGGGTGTGGGAGGAACTGCGTCGAATCCCGACCGGTGACACCGTCAGTTACGCGGGGATTGCGAAGAGGATCGGCGCGCCGCGGGCAGTACGTGCGGTGGCCAACGCCTGTGCACGAAACAATGTTGCGGTGATCATTCCTTGTCATAGGGTCCTGCGGTCCGACGGCGCCCTTGGTGGGTATCGATGGGGACCCAAGCGGAAGCAGAAACTCCTCAGGTCGGAGCGGGGTGAGAGCTAACCACTGTCCCCGGTATCCCGATTATCCCGGCCATCGCGACTCCATGCGATGGCCAGGATGATCGCACTGACTGATATCCCCACATCGGCCACATTGAACGTCCAGAACCGGGTCGGACCCACTCCGATATCGATGAAGTCCACAACTCCGTGTGCCCATCGAATCCGGTCGATCAGATTCCCGATCGCTCCACCAGTGATCAGGGCGAGAAGGACCACTCGCAGCCGCTGTCCACGTGGGGCTGCCCGGTAAACCCCGATCAGTACTCCAACCATGACGAAGCCGATCAGCGTAAAGGCCGGGCGTGACCAGTCTCCGAGAGAAAGGCCTAGCGCGGCCCCTCGGTTGAAGGTCAGAGTAAGTCTGACAAGGTCACCAACGACTGGCACTGGCGTGCCCGGGATCAGGGACGCCAGTGCCAACCGTTTCGTCAGGATGTCGATGGCCAACCATCCGATGGCAACCGACCAGAAGAGCCTGTGATGGACGTGTCTCTGGCCCATTCTTGAACAATAGCATGCGTCTTACCGGGCCGGAGGCAACCGAACCGCTACGCCCGCGTGGTCCGACGGCCAAATGGCGTAAAAGGGTCCGGCAATCTTATCGGCGGCTTGTTCTCCCAGGAGATCGACTCGCGCGCCACCCACGAGTTCGCCGTCGCTCGTCATGAAACCGCCGCGAACGAACACATAGTCCAGTCGCTTGGTGAACGAGGCCGTGGCGTTGGAAAGATCGGGTGCATGGCAGCAGGTGAGCCCGGGATCTCCTCCGCGGACGGACGTCCAGGTGTCGATGAACCCATTACCAGTCAACATCGCGTACACCTGACTTCCTGGTTCATCGTTGAGATCACCCATGATGATGACGGGACCAGGCTGGTTGGCAAGTATCCCAATCAGTTCCGAGGTCTGTGCGTTGCGTATCAGGGCAGGAATGCCGGTTCCCGACTCGAGGTGCGTACTGAGGATTCGGACATCTTTTCCTGCGACCCGAACGTCCGCTGATACCCAGCCACGTCGAATGGTGGTGAAGCCAAGAGGGAGGTCAGCAGAGTAGTTACCACTTCCTGAGGAAATCACTGGTGCTCCGCGGCGGACGAGCAGCATGTCCTGATCGATGAGTCGTGCCCCGACCGGGGGGACCGTGATGTCGATGTTGACGACGGAGGCGACCACCTCGTAGTACAGTCCCCTTGCCTCCAGTGCCGCGTCGAGAATCGGCCAGAAGTCCACAACCAAGGGACCCCCGGGTGTGGGAATTTCGATGGTGGAGACCTCCTGCAGCCCAACCGCAAGGGGTCCGGTTGTCGCGATTTCCTGTGCCAACCCTTGGGCCCGGACCCCAAAATCCGTCTTCCCGATGTTATCGATGGCCGCCAGGAGGGCCGGCAGGTCATCCGTTGGGTCCGGGCTGGCGAGTGCGGCGATGACCGCGTCGAGATCGGCTCCGACGTAGAGGTTCCGGGTCATGACGACGAGGGGTGGTGTAACCTGTGAGGCCTCGCTCTGGAACTCGGGATTGGGGCCGACGGGGTTGGCGTCCTCGCACGCCGAGGCAAGCAGAACGACGGCGAGGAGACCGAAGGGGATTGTTTGCTTCATGGGACTGCTCCTGCGTGAGAGTGAAAGAGGGATGGTTCCCATCTCTCGGCACAGGAACAGTTCAGTCAGTGAGTCAAGCCTGCATCAAGCGCCAGACCCCAGCCTGGGCCTGGCGCTCGTCTCACGGTCTTCGTGGGTGTGATCTAGTTCGAGGGCCCGCCCGCCTGGGCCGCGAGCGCAAGCAACTCGCGCTGGGTCCGACCCTTCCGCAGGTACTCGAGGGCCATCTGGACCTGGTTGTCGTAGGGCACTTGGCGCCGGAACGCGGTCGAATCGCCGAAGCGCAGGGTTGCCACCCGCTGCTCGAGTTGGCGCGCCAGAAGCTGCGCTCCAGCCTCATAGGACCCATCGATGTTCGGGACCTCCGCATCTTCGAGCCGGCGATAAAGGCCCTCGAGCCATTCCGAGGTCACGGTGAAATCCAGGGTCGCCTGGCTCTGAAGTTCCCGAGCGTAGGCATAGATCGTTGCGTAGACTGTGGGCCATTTCGGCCCGACCGCGCGGAGGAATTCCTGCACCGACTCCGGCAAGGAGTCCTGACGCACCGTGACGTCGGGCGTGATGCCCCCACCACCATAAATCAGGCGCCCGCCTGACGAATGGAAGATGGGGCGGGCTTTCCGGGCGGAGTCACTCTCCGAAGAGTCAGGTGCGTACTCCACGAACCGACCGTCTTCGAGCTGCGTGTGCTCCCCTTGGATCGACCGACCACTCGGTGTGTACCACTTACCCGTCGTGAGTTTGATTGCCCACCCGCCTTCGAGCGGGAAGAGCGTCTGAACCAGTCCCTTCCCGAAGGAGCCCACACCGACCACCAAGGCCCGGTCATGATCCTGGAGCGCCCCCGCGACGATCTCCGAAGCGGAGGCCGAGTAGTTGTCGATCAGGACGATGATGGAAGTGGAATCGACGATGGACGGCCGGTTGGCGCGATACACTTCCGGCTCCCGTCCACGGTGGCGCACACTGGCAATTTCGGCGCCGGGCTGAAGGAAGAGGTTGGAGATTTCGAGCGCCTGGTCCAGACTGCCACCCGGGTTGCCTCTGAGGTCGATGATCATGGACCTCGCACCCCGCGCCATCAAATCGCGCGTCGCCTTCTCCATCTGAGCGCCGGCAGACTCATTGAACCGCTGGAGCAGCAAGTAGCCGATATCACCGTCGAGCATGAGGGTGAACGGCACGGCAGGGACCTCGATCACCGCCCGCGTGAACGTCATCTTGATGGGATCCGGCACACCCGCCCGCCCGAAGGTCGCCGACACCGACGTTCCAGCGGGGCCGGTGAGACGCCCGGAGACCTCATCGATCCGCATCCCCGTGGTCGAGACGGTGTCCACGAGGAGAATGCGATCTCCTGCCTGAACTCCCCCACGCTCACCAGGTGTGCCAGGGAAGACCTTCGTAACCGTGATCAGACCATCCTGGCTCTCGATCTGCATGCCGATCCCGCCGTAGCGGTTGCCCAGAGTATTGCGCTGAAAGCTCGAAAGTTGGTCCGGAGAGTACAGGTCGGCGTAGGGATCATTCAACCCCTTCACCAAGCCGCGCGCCGCCTTCTCGTAGATCTCCGCGTTACTCAGGGAATCCACGGAGTATTGCTCGACGAATTGCAGCACGCGGGCGAATAATTTGGGGCCGTCAGTGGTCGAAACCTGTCCTTGGAGGACGAAGGCGCCGATGGCCAGAGGTACCGTGGCCAAACCCAGAATCTTCAGTAACCGCTTGCGGTTCATGTACTTATCTCCACTTTGCCGAGGTGGTAATCGAGCCCTGGTCCCCCTCACGGGACGATCGGCGCAAGCCCGGCGTGCACTTGGGGCCAGGGAATCTACACCCCTGGACACCATCGCGAGATCTCCCGCAGGAACTACGCCCAGGCACCCCAACTAGATTCGGATCCCATGTCATTCACCCATTTCATGATCGTTACAGGGGTGGTTGGGCTCGGAGCCATGCTGCAGGGAACCATCGGGTTCGGGTTGGGTCTGTTCTCCGCGCCGCTCCTGATTCTGATCAACCCTCAACTCGTGCCCGGTCCGCTGCTCGGATCCTCGGCGGTCCTGACCATGCTGCTCGCCCGTCGCGAGTGGCACGCGGTCGAGAAAGCCGACCTGGGGTGGGCCATCACCGGGCGACTCATCGGCACCGGAATGGCAATGATCGCGTTACTCCTGCTGACGGAGAATCGCCTCGAGACTCTCTTTGGTATCCTTGTCCTGAGCGCCGTTGCGGTGACGGCCCTCGGCTTGCATATCCGCCCCGCCCCGAAGGCCCTCACCCTGGTGGGAACCGCATCCGGGTTCATGGGCACTCTCACCGCCATCGGCGGACCCCCGATGGCTCTCCTCTACCAACACGAAAGCGGTCCTCGCATCCGGGGAACCCTCTCGGCGTTTTTCGTGGTCGGCGTCTCGTTGTCCCTCCTCGGTCTGACGATCGTCGGTCGTTTCGGTGTGGCGGAGTTGCGCCTGGCGGTTCACCTGATTCCAGGAATCGTGCTCGGGTTTCTGATGTCGCGGCACACGGCCCACGCTTTGGGTCGACGCTTCATCCGCCCCGCCGTCCTCGCCGTGGCCACCTTTGCGGCACTCGCCGTGCTCATCAGGTGAGATCAGGCGCCCTGGATCACTTTCAGCATCTCAGGAATGGTCGGAATCTTGGTGCGTGGTCGTCCGGCGGTTGTCCCGTTTGCGGTCTCCACGGCATCGAGTCTCGTCCAATCGGCCCAGGTCACCAGTGCTGATTGTCGTGCGCGAAGGAACTTGACGATGGCTTCAGGGTCCTGTTCTCGTGGCGAAAGCCCCGCCCCTCGCGAAACATCTTCCGCGATGCAGTCGGCGGTTTCGGCCGCATCGGGCTTATTGGTTCCGATCACCCCCGTCGGTCCGCGCTTGATCCAGCCGGTGACGTAGATCCCGGGAACCCGTAATCCTCCGGGGCATTCGAGCACTCGCCCGGCATCGTTCGGGATCACACCCTTGACGTCGTCGAACGGCAGCCCGGGGATGGCGACGCCGCGGTAACCCACCGAACGGAAGACCAGTCCCACGGGTATGGTTTCGAACTGATCAACCGGCTCCGCAACGAGTCGATTCTGTTTGCCCTCCACCAGACGGTTTCGCTGAAGACGGATCGCCGCGACCGCTCCTGCATCGTCACCGATCAACTCGACGGGTGAGAGGAGGAAGCGGATCGTGAGTCGGCGGGGTTTGCCCGACGGTGTCCGGTTCGCGAAGTCGGTGAGAATCTCCATTCGTCTTCGCACGGTGGCATCGTCGCTCGCCGCGAGTGCCGCCTCGCTGAGCGCATCGAGCGTGATCTCGTCTCTCCGGACTGCCACATCTGCACCGATGAGCTCACCGAGCTCCTTGACCTCAGGGTTGGTGAAAGCCGCCTGAGCCGGTCCCCGCCTGCCGATGAGGAGCACTTCCTTGATGGTGCTCGCGGCGAGTGCGGTGAGTGCGTGGTCGGCCAGGTCTGTGACGGCGAGTTCTTCGGGAAGCCGGCACAGGATCCGTGCCACATCGACCGCGACGTTCCCCACGCCAATGACGGCGACTCGTTCGGTGGAAAGATCGAACGCGCGCGTATGGTAGTCGGGATGGCCATTGTACCAGGCCACGAACTCCGTGGCCGAATGACTTCCGACGAGATGTTCCCCGGGGATGTTCAGTTGACGATCCGTGGCCGCGCCTGTAGCGAAGCAGACCGCGTGGTAGTGGCACTTCAAGTCATCGAGGCTGATGTGGGTCCCGACGTGGACGTTTCCGAAGAACCGGAACCCTGGTCTGCCGGCGGTCTTGTCAAAGCTCCGGGTCACGTTCTTGATCTTTTCGTGATCGGGGGCCACTCCATAACGGACCAGGCCATAAGGAGTTGGAAGGCGCTCGAACAGGTCGACGGTGAGGGGGTGGCCGCTCCGGAGCAGTCTCTCGGCGAGGAAGAACCCCGACGGACCGGCTCCGATCACGGCAACGCGGTGGGCAGATTGAGGGGGGTGATCGGTCGTCATGAAACTCCGGTTTCCTGGTGACGGGATAAGGTAATTCGGGGGCCCACGCATTGCGCGAACGGGCCTTTCTTCCCATCGTTAGATAGCGTCCGCACTGCACTAACCTTCAAGCCCGGGAGGAAGCGTGACCAAGGAAGAATTCGCCGAGAAGCTTGCCAAGAAGTGCGACCTCTCGAAAGCCAAAGCGACCGAGGTCCTCGACACCATCTTCAGCACCAAGCCCCGAGAGGGGATCATCGCCACCGAACTCGATGCTGGACGTGACTTCTCCATTGTCGGATTCGGGTCCTTCCGCACCCGGAAGACCAAGGCGCGCAAGGGGCGTAACCCAAGAACTGGCAAGGAGATCATGATCTCCGCCCGCAAGGTCGTCGCGTTCCGACCCGGGCAAGGGCTGAAGGACCGCGTTCGCGAGTAGGGAAGGGGTCGCCGGGAATCAGGGGGTCGGGCAGACGCCCGACCCCTTTCTGTTCTTGAGTGGTGATCTGCAGGCCTTCCCGAGGCCCTAGTACCGCCAACTCGTCGTGTCAGCCCCAGGGGGGTGATTGCGCCGAATCTGGTCCATGACCCTGGGGATGAACATTTGGGGATACCGCAGCCGCGAGAAGGCGTTTCCCCGGGAATGATCTCCGTTCCAGCAGTGCTCGGCCCGGTCACCGTAGTCCACCTCGGCGTCTGCGGAGGGGGCCGCGGTCTCCAGAAACTCCTCCACCAGGTAGACGGCATTGTTCAAGTAGTAGTTGTCCATGTCCCCAACGTAGATGTGGAGCTTGCCACGGAGCTTGGGGCCCAAGGTCTGCCAGTCGCGACGGAGGATCCAGGAGAGGTCATAGTGCTCCTTCCAGTAGGCTGCAACTTCGGAATCGATGCGCCCCGTACTCTTGTCCCAGATGGGTTGGGGATACCCATCCGGTCCGACCGGGGAATAGACCGCCTGCCAGATATCCCATTGATCGCCTGACCGTCCCTTGGTTCCCAAGACCAATTCACGACGGTTCATGTCCTGGAGGGTGGCAGTCACCGCCCCGAGCCCATTGCGCATTCCGGGGCGCGGAGTGCGCTTCCATTGGCTGGTGACGTAGTAGGCGTTGGTGTCTTCGTAGATGTTGACCTGGGTGTACGCACGAAAGTCGATCGGGTCGGGGCAGGCAATCCAGGCGCCGTTGAAGTCGTCGGGATAAAACATCTGCACCGCCATCGCTTCCCACCCCCCCGTTGATCCACCATAGGTGAACCTGGCCCAGCCTTCTCCCAAGCCGCGGAACCGCCGCTCGATTTCGGGAACCAGTTCCCGCATGATGGCATCACCGTACGGCCCGTTGTTCTCGGAGTTGACGGCGTAGGAATCATCGTAATACGGGGTGGGATGCTGGATCTGCACCAGCAATACCCGTGGAAATCCCGACCCAGTCCAATCGCGATAGAACTGGTGCGCGAATTCCTGCTGGATACGATTGTAGCAATCGAGTTGAAACCGAGTACTGAATGCACACTCGAGATCTGCCTCGGCCGGCTCGGGTCGGAAGTCCTCGAAGTCATAAGGGAAATGCCCATGGTCGATGACCAGCGGGTATCGCGCCTCGGGGTGCTCTTCGAAACCCGCGGGCAGCAACACATGGGCACCTAAATACATCGGGCGCCCCCAGAACTCCGTCAGCAGCTTGCTCTGAATCCGGAGGTGTTTGACAAACGGAGTCTCACTCGGGGGGGGGATCGGCGGAATGACCTGATCGAGTCCGAGCGGAATCTCGGCGTTCCCACCGGGGTCGAGGCTGAGGTTGATGGGCCTGCTGTACAGATTACCGGGTTTCCGAGCCCACTGCTGACCCTCTCCCCGATCTGGGGGTAGTTTCACCGTGTAGCCGTCTGCCCGACGAAAGGTCTCATACCGGTTGAGCAAAGCCTGAACCCGGTAACGGCCCGCCGGAAGACTCGCGAGATTGTCGATCGGATAGCCAAGGACCTGATCATCGATGACCGCTGATTCATCGGGCCTGAGGCCATCCACGTCGACTCCAAAAATCAGCTGAGTATCCGGTCCGTCGTTGATCTGGAATCTGGGTTCGCCGGTCGTGTCACTGGAGAGGATGAGCAGCAGGCGGCCGTCGAGGGGGGCCGGACTGAGTTCTCCGGGGAAGCTCACG
Organism: Gemmatimonadota bacterium; assembly: GCA_003246755.1. Lineage (GTDB taxonomy): Bacteria > Gemmatimonadota > Gemmatimonadetes > Gemmatimonadales > GWC2-71-9 > SZUA-320. The sequence continues at coordinate 55,873 of QKDC01000028.1, forward strand.
ACAAACCTGAGACCGACAGGTGCCTGTGACGTCGAGGCGGCCGCAGCGAGGAAGAGCAGAATCGGCATGCCGAGGACAGGGATGATCCAACGGGTCGTGCGGGTCATGGGGACGCTCCGTTCGAGAACAGCGATCCAGCAGTCACGTTAATATGGATTCGTCAGGAATGATGCCCCTCTTCATCGAGGTCACGAGCGCATGAAACGAGACGATCCCGACGTTTGCATCATCGGCTCTGGCGCCGGTGGAGGTATGGCCGCCTATATGCTGACTCAGGCGGGGGCCAAAGTTGTTGTGCTTGAAGCGGGCCCACTGTGGTGGCCGGAACAGGATTCCGCGATGTTCACCTGGAACTACCAGACGCCGAGGCGGGGATCCGGGACCAGGCTGCGACCCTTCGGCGAGTTTGATGCGGGTGATGGTGGTTGGGATATCGAAGGGGAACCGTACACGCGTGCCCCTGGGACCCAGTTCGACTGGTATCGCGGTCGGATGCTCGGTGGGCGGACCAACCACTGGGGACGCATCTCCCTCCGGTTTGGACCTGATGATTTCCGACGAAGGAGTCTCGACGGCCTGGGTGACGATTGGCCCATCGGGTACGAGGATGTTCAACCGTACTATGACCGGGTGGACCGCCTCATCGGGATCTTCGGGAGCGTGGAGAATCTTCCGAACGAACCCGACGGCATCTTCCTCCCGCCACCGGAACCCCGATGCTGGGAACGTCTGGTACAAGCGACCGCCCGCCGGCTCGACCTCACCATCATCCCTTCCCGACTCTCGATCCTGACCCGGCCACACAATGGCCGCCCGGCGTGTCATTACTGTGGCCAGTGCAATCGCGGATGCCAGGCCAATGCGAATTTTTCTTCACCGGGAGTCCTCCTGCGTCCCGCCCTCGAGACCGGTCGCCTGACCATCATCCCCGAAGCGATGGCGCGGGAGATCCGGGTCGACGCCCGGGGTCGCGCGAGCGGCGTGTCCTATGTCGACAAGCCCTCTGGGGAGGACCGGGAGATTCGGGCTCGGGTGGTCGTGTTGGCCGCAAGTGCCTGCGAGTCAGCCCGTCTCCTGCTCAACTCGAAACCCGCTGGAGCCCCCCATGGGCTGGCCAATGGGAGCGGTACGGTAGGGAAGTATCTCACCGACACCACGGGGGCGGACATGGGGGCCTTCGTGCCTCAGCTCATGGACGTGCCCTCGCACAACTGCGACGGTGTCGGGGGTGCGCATCTCTATTTCCCGTGGGTCAAGGACAACAAGAGCCTCGATTTTCCTCGGGGTTACCACATCGAAATCTGGGGGGGGCGTGGGATGCCCGGAGCCGGAGCGATGGGAGGGGTCCAGAACTATCCCATCGGTGGAGGGTACGGACAGACCCTCAAGGATGCCTACCGGTCGTACTACGGGTCGGTGGTGGGGTTCAGCGGACGAGGGGAACAGATACCGAACCAGGACTGTTACTGCGAAATCGACCCCCATGTGGTGGATCGTTGGGGTATACCGGTCTTGCGCTTCCACTGGAAATGGTCCGAGCATGAAGTCCGGCAGGTCAGGCATATGCAGGAGACATTCGCTTCTCTGATCGAAGCGATGGGAGGTACGCCCCTCTGGTCCGCGGGCCCGAGCAATGACTGGGGCTTGGCGACGGGAGGTCGAATCATCCATGAACTGGGGACGACGCGTATGGGTAACGATCCCGGCACCTCGGTGGTGAACCGTTTCTGCCAAACCCACGAAATCCCGAACCTCTTCATCGCGGATGGCGGTCCCTTTGTCTCTCAAGCAGACAAGAACCCGACCTGGACGATCCTCGCGCTCGCTATGCGGACCAGCGAGTACATCAGTGAAGAGATGCGGCGAGGTGCTCTATGAGACTGGAACGCCGTACCCTACTGCAAATGTTGGCGGCCTCCCCGCTTCCTGCACTGCTGGGTGTCTCGCCTGCGGTTCTCGAACGTGCCTTGCGAGTGAGTGGTCGTGCCCGAACACAAGAACTTGGTCACTACGCCCCAACCTTCTTCAACCCCTCCGAGTGGGAGACCGTACGACTGCTCGCCGACCTCATCATTCCCCGTGACGATCGATCGGGTTCGGCGACCGACGCCGGCGCACCGGAGTTCATGGACTATGTGCTTGCCGAGGGATCAGAGTCGCAGCAGGTGGCGATCCGGGGTGGCCTCAGCTGGCTCGATCGCGAATGCCGCGCACGATATGGAAGCCGATTCTACGACGCAACGCCGACCGAACGCACCGAGATGCTCAACGCCATCGCTTGGCCGGATCGGAGCGCCCCGTCGGTGAGTCCGGGCGTGGCGTTCTTCAATCGCTTTCGCGATCTCGTGGCCAGCGGGTTCTGGTCGAGCGAGATCGGGGTGAAGGATGTCGGGTACGTCGGGAACGCATTCGTCACCTCATGGACGGGTTGCCCGGAGGAGGCTCGGCGCAAAATCGGATTGTAGAAGACCCTTCACATCGTCTCAACAGCAGTGGATCGCATGGGGAAACTCGAGGTGCGAGCTGAAGGACACGACGAGGAAGGCCGTCGAGGCTTCGCACGGGCCCTGCTCGACGATCTGACCACCCTCGAGCGGATGATGGCTTCTGGGATGATCGAGAACGGGGTTCGACGGATCGGGGCCGAACAGGAGATGTTCCTTGTCGATCACTCCGGGCGCCCTGCCCCGGTGAGCCTCAAAGTCCTCGAACGTCTCGGGGACGACCGGTTTATCCCGGAGATCGGCCTCTTCAACATCGAGTTCACTGTCGCTCCTCGTCTGATCGGGGCTGACTTCCTCCAGTGGCTCCATACCTCACTGACCGAAGGGGTGGAGCGCGTTCGGGAGGCGGCACGAGGGCTCGGTGCGGACGTGGTGCTGGTGGGCATCCTACCTTCGATTGAACTCGCGGATCTGTCCCTGGGCAATCTCACGCCGCGGGCCCGCTACCAAGAACTCAATCGGGTGATGTCAGCGATGGCGGGCGGTGAGCTGCGAACGCTGATCAACGGCACCGATCAACTACAGATCACGCACGACAACATGATGCTCGAGGCAGCCAATACCAGCCTCCAGCTTCATCTCCAAGTTGGCCCCGAGGAAGCACCGAATCTCTACAACCTCGCTCAGGTGATCACCGGTCCGATGGTCGCGGTTGCGGCCAATGCCCCGCTTTTTCTCCACCATCGACTCTGGCATGAAACCCGGATCGCGTTGTTCGAGCAGTCCTTGGATATTCGCTCTGCACCCGGTCGGATCCGGGATACCTGGCAGCGCGTCACGTTCGGCAGAGATTGGATCCACGCGTCCGTCCTCGAGATCTATCGGGAACAAGTCGCTCGCCATCGGATTCTGCTTCATGTTGACGTCGATACCCCCTCGAGCGTCATCCTCGCGGCCGGCGGGATCCCAACACTCCCCGCCCTGGCGGCACACAATGGGACCATTTATCGCTGGAACCGGCTCTGCTATGGCATCTCGGACGGACGACCACACCTGCGAATCGAGCATCGCGCGCTTCCTGCGGGCCCGACGGTATTGGACGAGGTGTCGAATGCGGCATTCTTCTACGGTCTCATGGCGGGTTTGAGCGATACCTACGATGATGTTCGGCAAGCGTTCCGCTTCGACGACATCAAGACCAATTTCCTCACCGCTGCCCGGTACGGCCTCGATGCCAGTATGCGTTGGGCCGACAGCGACGTGGTCCCGGTTCGGGAGCTCGTGCTCGAGACGCTGCTGCCCATCGCGCGAAGGGGGCTTACACGGGTCGGGACCACCGAACACGACATTAGCCGCTACCTCGGCATCATCGAACAGCGGGTCCGGACCGGACAAAACGGGGCGCGGTGGCAACTCGACGTCTGGGATCGGCTCGATAACTCGCGTACCAGGACGATCCGTTCGCAGCGCGTCTCACGGGCCATTCTTCGCGCTCAACAAGATGAGGATCCTGTGCACACTTGGGGACTGCCGGACCGGGAGATGGACACGAGGTGGCAGGACTTGTATCGCACGGTGGGACAGGTGATGACCACAGATGTATTCACGGTCAGTCCCGACGACCTGGTGGACGTCGCCGCCTCCCTGATGCAATGGAAACACATCAGGCATGTCCCCGTCGAGGACGCCGCCGGCAATCTTGTCGGGCTCGTATCCTACCGCGCGTTGCTGCGATTGGTGGCCGAAGGGCGCCATGAGACAGGATCGAGTGTGGCCGTCAGGGAACTGATGCACGCCCAGCCGGTGACGACGACTCCCCAAACGACCTGTCTCGAAGCGGTCGACCTCATGCGGCGGCATGGTGTTGGGTGTCTCCCAGTGGTCCTCGACAATCGGTTGGTCGGGATTGTCAGCGAGAGGGACTTCCTCGGTGTGGCGGCGCGACTCTTCGAAGACGAAGTTCGCGCCGCCGGCACGGACGGGACTAGTTCAGAGGAGACTTCCCAGTGAGGATTCTCTCGAACAGATCGATGGCGCGTGGATCCTCTGACTGTCCAAGCCAGAACATGGCCTGCTTCCGAATCACCGGGTCGCGATCCGCAGTT
>QKDC01000068.1 GCA_003246755.1 Gemmatimonadota bacterium
GTGGAGGGGCCCAAAAAGGCAAAAGCCCCTTCACGACGCGGGGCTTTCGAGATGGCGCGGACTGGCAACTTCTTGGTGCGATCCTCACTCGGGCGTGAGCCGAACCGTGATCCGGTACGTACCAAACGGGATGGTCCGACCGGCTCGGCGCTGGGGTTCGACTCGGAGGAGCGTCACTCTCTGACCATTCCAAAGAACCTCTTGCGGTTCTACACCTGAGTTGAGCAGGAGCGCGTGCGTCGGTCCCATGCCGACGGAGATGCCTACCTCGATCTTGGCGTTCCCGGCCCAGGTACAGGTCACATCCACGGGACAGCGAGAATCCTCCGCAACTCGCGCGAAGATGACGCGAAGATTTGAGTTCTCGACCCGAACCTCATCCCCGCCTCGTAGGGACAGGTCGGTGGATCCCGGAGGGGTGTCCGGGGCGGTCGTGCAGGCGCTGGCGAGAGCCGCAACCAGAGCCAGACCGTGTACAAGTGCAGAGGGTTTCATTGTCATGTCTCCTGCCTGAGATTTCCCGCTGTTTCCGACGGATCGTTTCACGTATGAAACGCCGAGTCGGACGGTCCGTCCTACTCCAAAGGAATCCTCGTGCCAACTCGATTCGGGAAACAGACGGAGTGTCCAACTTCAGGTAGGCGATGAGGTTCGGACATGAGGGCCCAGATTGCGGGCGCCGCGAAAATGGGACATGCGTCCAACCGACACGGACAGTGAGTCCTGACTTGAGGACGGTGGAGAATGGCGGCCCTAGACCCTAGTCCGTTACTCAACCAGCCTAGGAGATGGTGTCTCGATCACCAGACCGAAGCGATGACCCAGCCACCCCAACCGACGAAGACCAAACCCGTCATCCGACTCACGAGTTGACCCCTCGACGCCACCTTCTCAACCAAGACAATTGCCGTCAAGACTGCGATCCAGAGGAGATTCATCACCCCAAGCACGAACAAGAGAACCATGAGTAGCCAACAGCAGCCAACACAGTAGACCCCGTGGTGGATCCCCATGCGCACGGCTCCCCAACGTCCTTCGTGCCAATGAGCCATGAGAAAGCCCACCGGGGACCGGCAGTGAGTGAGGCACACATACTTCAGTGAGGACCACTGGTACACGCCTGCAACAAGGAGCGCCATACCAGCGAGGACAGGTGTCAGACGGCCCGCCATGGAGGTCAACAATCCAGTGGTGTGGAGGCCGCCGTTGACGAGCGTCGCCACGGCCGAGAACCCGACCCAAGTCATCAGGTAGCCGCTCACAAAGAGAGCGTTCGATCCTCCGCTCCGACCTCGAAGCCGCCGCTTGCGGGTGACCTTGTCATGGAGCAGGATCATCGGAGTCGCCGACGGCAGCATCATCGCCACCATCATGACCGACCACATGACAAACATGGCCACGACGTCTTCTGCCCCCCACGACATCGTCGCGGGCCTCACCATGTTCAAGGCAGGATGCCCCGGGGCCATGGATGGCATCGCCGCGGCCAGCCGGATCAGATAGACCCAGGCCAGAGCGCACATCACGACCAGGGACGCCACGATCGCTACGCGGCCGCGAAGTAAGGTCATCGACTGTGCGCGGAGGACGCCGACCGCGGCGCCGATTCCGAAAGGACTATGGCACGTTCCAGGTGAAGTGCCCGACGGCGCCGGACCGCCCATCCCATTGCTGCGGCAGGTCCGGGTCATGCCAGCGGGTTCCGGTACTCGGCGCCATGTCCGCGGTCTTGCCGTCGAAGTTCCAGACGAGGGCGAAGCCGGCATTGTGTAACGTGACCGTGTCGCCTGCTTCGTTTACCATCCGCGTCGATTTGATCGAACCGAACTCGCCCACCTGGGCCGTGATGGTTCCATTCGCTTCGGTCACGTCGATGTTGGTGACCTGCATCGGGAGCCATTCACTCACCAAGGATCCGAGCACCTCCATCGGTCCGCCTCTCGCCGCGGTGAAAATCGCCTCCAATTCACCGCGTTGCTCACTCGACGTGCTGGCGTCCAGGTAGATCCGAGCGGTCCCCTCGCCATCGAAGAGGGTGGGGCCTGGGAAATACGACGCGATGACCACGTTACAGCCACCGAGATCCACCCCGTTCGATGTCCCGGATTCAATGCGAATCAGCCACGGGCTGGCGCACCAACCCTGGTCCATGATCATTAAGTCTTGTTCGCCATACCAGCACGGGCAGAGCATGTTGCAGCTACAACTCTCCACGAACTCAGCAGTGATCGTCCACGCCATACCCGGTCCCCCCCACGAAAGAAGATTCCGCACGATACAGGCAACGGAGGGTCTTGTGCAACGCAGCGCTCGATGAACCCTTTTCCGCCGTGCCATCTTGCTGCCTTTCCTCGTCGCCAAACTGGGTTCTCGGTATCTTTGGTGCCAACGATACCAGCATTCCAGTTGTAGAGCTGAGGAGTACATTGGCAGGTCAGACACTAGCTAGATCGCTCGAGGGGGTTGGCGATGCCGGAGCAGCGTTCGGCGCTCGATAAAGCGGAGCTCGCACAGGCGGAGGAAATGACGGGTGTCAAGACCTCCGTCATCTATGAAGCAATCCGAGCTGAGGGTGACCACGAACTGTCCCGCTCGTTTGGCGCGCTCTGGTGGTCAGGCATCGCCGCCGGGGTCGCCATAAGCTTGTCCGTCGTTTCCATGGGCTTTCTCCACACAGTTCTCCCCGACACATCCTGGGCCCCTGCTGTTATCAGCCTCGGGTATCCGGTCGGATTTCTCATCGTCATCCTGGGCCGGATGCAATTGTTCACGGAAAACACCGTCACACCAATTCTCTCACTGTTCCACCGACCAACTCGCAGGAACTTCATCCGGACGGTGCGTCTCTGGGGGATCGTCTTTAGTGCGAACATGATGGGCTGCTTCCTGGCCGCCGCCTTGCTCTCCTTTGGGCATATCGTCCCCGCGCCACACATGGATAGCATCCTGACCATCTCGCGACACTATGGGAGCGCCACCGCCGCCCAACACTTGACCTGGGGCATGCCGGCCGGATTCCTGATCGCTTCCATCGTTTGGATTTTGCCGCGAATGGACACTGGTGGAGAGGTTCTGGTGATCCTCATCATGACCTATATGATTGGGCTCGGTGGCCTGTCCCACGTGGTAGCAGGTTCCACCGAACTGTTCGTGTTGGTCTTACACGGCGACCTCAGTCCATTCACTGCCGTAGGCAAGGCCATCCTACCGGCCTTTCTCGGCAATGCCCTGGGAGGTACTGGGATGTTTGCCGCCCTCACCTATGCACAGGTGCGGGATGAGGTCTGAACACGCAGACCATTTGGAACCCAAGGCAGATTCCAGCACCGGCAGAGCATGTTGCAGCTTCAACTCTCCACGAACTCAGCCGTGATCGGCTGACAGTCTTCACGGTAACCCAACAGTCACTTCACGACCGGCTCCTACCGTAGCGATGGGAGCGATCAGTTCGCCTAGACCCGGCCGGTAGGCATACCAGGAGGAAACCACCTCATTGAGGCCCGTTCATGTGCTTGGCCTCACCCTGTGGCGGGGTGGAGCGTTGTTGGTGGTGGGCTACGGAGGCTACTACGGGCTCCGGGCGGTTCTCGCCATCACCGACGCACTCTTGGAAACCGCCGTGTCCCTGATCCTCATCGGTGCGTTGTTCATCGTCGGATCGGTCATTGGTGAGCGCGTCCGGGATGTGAGGTTGGACAGGAGCATGGAGGAATGAACCGATTGGCGCGGAACATCGGCGTCGCATTGATGGTGATCGGTGCGGGACTCCTCGTGGTGTGGGCCGTCAGGCCACTGAGACTGATCTGGCCCTGGGTCAGGGAACTCCCTCTGCTCATCCGCATAGGACTCATCGCGGCCGCGGGCGGCTTCCTCGTCCTTCTGAGCTCACTCATCGTCGAGCGGTTGGGTGAATCCAAAGCCGATCAGGAGCTTCTCGACGATCCCCGAGACCTCGATCCGAAATGAATAACTCTCCTGAACATCGTGTGCCCAGCGGGGAAACCCAGACCTCACAAGGAGAAGCTCCATGATCGTCGTGACACGAGAGCAGATTCCCGGATACCGGGTCACCGAGGCGTTGGGGGTGGTACGCGGAAGTACGATCCGGGCGAAGCACATTGGCAAGGACATCATGGCCGGGCTCCGCAACCTGGTCGGCGGCGAAGTGAAAGAGTACTCCGAAATGCTCGTCGAGGCGCGGAACGAAAGTATGAAGCGGATGATTGCCCACGCTGAGACCCTCGGCGCGGACGGAATCACCAACGTCCGTTTCATGACCTCTCAGGTCATGGCAGGCGCCGCTGAACTCATGGCCTATGGAACCGCCGTCCGGGTGGTGCGCGAATAGCCTACTCCCGACCGCAGTATCTGACCCGCCGGTAGAACCGGGTCAGCCCGCGTCCCGACACTTCAGCGACTCGAGGGTTCGACTCTTGTCTGTCTGGATCACGAAGTCTCCCCACGTGCCCTTGGGAGCGGCTTCGAACGAATCGACATCCGACACGGCCCGCAGCATGACGATCATACTCGAGGTGCCGGGACGATACCGCTCGACTTGCTCGGGGATTCCAGTTCCACGTGCGACATGGAAGGAGCCCACCATGTGCAACACCAGCGCAGTGGGGTGGCGAACCAGGTAGTCGGTAACCCAGTAGGCCATCGTGGCATCCCACAACACCTGGCTGTGCAATTGTCGCCCCATGTCTTCGTGCGCGTTCCCACCCGAGGGTGAGGCGACCAACTCCGCCTCGGGAATCGGCTTGCCGCACTTCATCCGTTCCTGTTCGATCACCGAAAGCATCATTCGGATCCACTGGTCGCGATAGGTCTCCGAGGCGTTTCCATACGGGAGCGGGGCGAGTGTCGACTTCGCCTCCGGACTCAAGTTCTCCAGGGAAGCCCTTCCATGAAGGGTGACCCGGCTGACGTAGCGTCGTGGGGCGTTGGCGGCGACGACATCGAGACCGTGCTCACGCGCGAACTCGACCATGGGACGGTAGTCGGTCTGGTATCGTGGCCACGGCCGACTGTCCTTCAGGAAGGCCTTCTCCGTGATCAGGCCGCCAAGGTACTCGTTGAGGATCGTCTGGACATCGCGCTCGAAAAACTCCAGCGACAATGCGACGCGCCGAGTGTCGGTTTGATCGGCAACTGTCGCGGGTGAACCATATGCGGCATATGCCCGGGTCAGGAGCTCAGTTTCCAGGAAATGAGCCGTCGGATCGTCGTGCGTCTCGCCCACAAACACCACCTCATGGGCTCCCATGGCCGTGACCACATCATCGAGGGTCGCGGACGATCCGTCACCCCTGAATACCCGGAAGTTCCCGGCCACATACGCGGTGTCCACGGCACCCGGTAAGGAATCCTGGGCGTGGATCGAACATGTGAGCGTGAGTCCGAGGAGCAGGGCCAGAAACAGCGTGTTGGTTTTCATGGGTCGAAGGATAGTATCCGCGGGGGGATTGCAGTCGCGCCGTCGGTTCACGGTTCCCTGCGCGACCGCAATTCCTCGTACCAGTTGTCCACCACCACGACTCGGTTGGGGGCCGCCTCCACCGAGTCCACGATGGGACGCAGCATCAGGAATCGCCGACCGTCTGGTGAGACATCGTAGCCCCGGTAGGACGCACTGCGAGCGTACTCACTGGCCGGGAAGAGAGCGCGAGGTGCCTCGGCGGAAAACGTCGGGGCCGTCGTCACCCGGACCGCCATCATCTCACCCGAGCCCCCTCGGTAAAACAGCTCCCGTCCGTCGCGGCTCCAGAGTGGCTCGTCGCCGCCCACCGAGGAAATCTGCCACCGACCACCATCGACTGCTGGGAAGGGGCGCACGTAGATCTGCGAAGCCCCCGTCTCGTCCGATTGGTATGCCATCCACCGTCCGTCGGGGGAGAGCGTCACCGCCCGCTCATCAAAATTCGGTGCGGCCACCAGGGGGGTCAGCGTGGTGTCCGTCCCCGGCCGAAAGGCGAGGAGGTCCCGGCTTGGCAACGTGGTGCGCACGACGAGCCACTGACCATCGTTCGACCAGATCCCTTCTGCCAGCCCGTTATCCGCACCGAGCAGACGCTCGGCCGTGCCGGTGCCATCGGCCTGTTTCCGGTAGAGGGCGGCATTGTTGTTCCCGGGATCCACGACATAGGTGACGCTCCGGCCATCAGGACTCCAGACCGGTCGGTACTTGAGGAATTCCTCGAACGTGAGCCGTGAGAGCGGGCCCTCGTCCAACTGTTTGATCCAAATGTCCGACGTCGGTTCGCCGCCGATGGCGACGGCCAGTCGCGAGCCGTCGGGCGAGAGGGCCATCCCGCCGTTGAACGGGCGATTGAGGATCCAGGTGGAATCGACCAGAGAGGCGGTCCCTTCGCGGGTCACCCAGACTGGCCGAACCAGCTCCCGGACACCCTGTGGCTCGCCGGCGAGGTAGATCAATGTGCCATCGACGGAAACGTCGTAATCGACTTCGAATCCACTCTCCGTCGCCAACCCATTGATCACCGGGACCGGCACACCCGTCGTCGCCAGCTTGTGTTGGTCGAACGGCACCGTGGCGAGCGACCCATCAGCCCGAGCGATGAGCAGGTATCCCGTTCTGACGTATCGCGCCCTGAGTCCTGGCTGGAGAATCCGGTAGGCGCCGGTGGAGAAGTCGAGCACCGCAATCTCGGTATCGTTGGGTCGGGTCGGACCGTACCAGACCGAGAACACGAGCCCTCGGTTGTTGGGAAGCACCGTCGGATTGACGTGCGCAAACTCGTACCGTGTGGTGTCGAGACTGGTCAGGACGGTCTGGTCTCCTCCGGTTGCCGGAACTCTCACGATGCCCGCGGCGCCGATACCCCCAAATCCCCCGGAGGCGTATATGGCTCCATCGGGGCCCCAGGCTGTTCCGCCCAGCCCCCGCGTGATGAGTGAATCCGTCACGACGGTGGGCGGAGCACCGTCAGGCGAGGTCACTTTGAGCACTCCGTTGCCGACAACGAAGGCCAGATGCCGTCCATCAACTGACCAGGAGATGGTGTTTGCTCCCTCGGTACCCGCCAACGGACGTGCGTGGAGCTGGTCGCGGTCCCGGATCCAGAGCTGGCTGGCTCCGGCCGATCCACCACCGACATAGGCGATGCGGGTGCCGTCAGGGCTGATGGCGAGGACCTGGCGCGCGGTGGTTACGACCGCTTCCGCAGGGGTCATCCCGAGGGCGTAGCGACGGACCGGGGCCGCGGCGTCGGCGCCGGTGCCGGCGCCGAACCAGAGCCAGGCTCCCAGAACTACCGTCAACCCCCACACGATCCAGCCGGCGAGAGCGAGCCGCGGCCACAGCCTGTCGGGCACCAGCGCAGAGGCCGTCTCGGTCGCTCGCGAGCGGTACCCCGGATCGGCCAGCGCCTCCGCGAACTCCTTGGCGCTTCCGAAACGGTCCGCGGGCAGCTTTTCGAGTGCCTTCGCCACCGCCGCCGCGACGTTCGGTGGGGCGGCCTTCCGCACATCCGTCACCGGCGCGGCTTCCTCGGTGACGATCTTCATGATGACCTGCTGCGCGGACGCGCCGGTGTGCGGTGGGTTCCCGGTCAGCATCTCGTACAGGACGCACCCGAGCGAATACACATCCGACCGGGCCGTAATCTCCTTCTCCGCGGTGGCCTGCTCGGGACTCATGTAGAACGGGGTCCCGAGCGACAAACCGGTCTCCGTCATCCGGCCGCCCGCGGCGGCGCTCACTGCCAGCGCGATCCCGAAATCCGCGACCGTGGGGCGACCATCATGCATCAGGATGTTCTCGGGCTTGATGTCCCGGTGGATCACACCTTGCCGGTGGGCGTAGTCGAGTGCGTCGGCGACCTCGGTGGCTATCCGAGTTGCTTCCTCCACGCCGAGCTGAGTTTCCCGGTCGAGGGCATTGCGAAGGGTCTCTCCCTCGACGTAGGGCATCACGTAGTAGAGGAATCCGTCGGCGGTACCGGAGTCGAAGAGGGGCAGGATGTGCGGGTGCTGGAGGCTAGCGGTCGTCTTGATCTCGACGACAAATCGTTCGCCGCCGAGGACCGCAGCTAGTTCCGGCTTGAGGACCTTGAGCGCGACGCGGCGGTCGTGTTTGAGGTCTTCGGCCAGGTATACGGTGGCCATGCCGCCCTCGCCCAATTCCCGCTCGATCCGGTATCGGTCGGCAAGCGCCGTGCGGAGTCGGTCTGGAATTCCGGTCATGCGCCCTAAACTAGGGGTGGCGGGGTGGTCTGGCGAGGGACTGACCCGCTGAGATACGCGTTGAGGATCGTCTGGACGTCGCGCTCGAAGAACTCCAGCGACAGCGCGACGCGTCGAGCGCCGTTCTGATCGGAAGCTCTCGCGGGGAGACCATAGGCGGCATGTGCCCGAGTCAGAAGCTCAGTGCCAGGGACGATACTGGGGTGCGGATAGGCGGCAGAATCTCAAAGCCATTCGAAGTACATTGAACGGAGGGACAGCAGTTGGGGCGCTGACCTGGGCGGCGATCAGCAAGAGACCCAAGGATGAGAGGAGGAGAGCAGCCACGGCGATATGACCGATCCCATCACTCGCCTCAGCGCAGCCCTCGAGGGCCGCTACCGCATCGGATCCAAACTCGGTGAGGGCGGCATGGCGACGGTCTATCTCGCGGATGACCTGAAACACGAGCGGAAGGTCGCGCTGAAGGTGATGAAGCCGGAACTGGCCGCTGTGGTCGGGGCCGAACGCTTTCTGGCGGAGATCAAGACGACCGCGAACCTGCAGCATCCGCACATCCTACCCCTCCACGATTCAGGTGAAGCCGACGGACTGCTCTTCTACGTGATGCCGTATGTGGAAGGGGAAACTCTGCGCGACCGGATCGACCGTGAGCATCAGCTACCGGTCGACGAAGCCGTCTCGATCACCAGAGCGGTCGCCGGGGCCCTACAACACGCGCACGAACGCGGCGTCATACATCGTGACATCAAGCCCGCCAACATCTTGCTCCAGGATGAGCAGCCTGTGGTGTCCGACTTCGGCATCGCGCTCGCCGTGCAACAGGCGGAGTCACGGCTCACCGAGACGGGACTCAGCGTGGGCACCCCCTACTACATGAGCCCGGAGCAGGCGAGCGCGGATCGGACTCCCGACTCCCGCTCCGACATCTACTCGCTGGGATGTGTGCTGTACGAGGCTCTCACCGGCGCCCCTCCGCACGCCGGCGTTTCGGCCCAGGCAGTGCTCGCGAAGATCCTGACCGAGGTCCCCCGACCCGTGACCACCGAACGCGCGGCGGTTCCGGCGAACGTGGACGCCGCGCTCCGGTGCGCCTTGGAGCGGATCCCCGCTGATCGCTTCCGGTCGGCAGCCGAGTTCGGGGCAGCCCTCGGCGATCCCAGGTTTCACTACGATAGGGAAGGTGCCGCAACCCTCTCTGCGGATCGAGCTGTACCCGGCACGCGGTTCGCACCGATCGCATGGGCCATCGGCACCCTGGCGCTTCTCGTTGGACTCGGCATCGGACGTTGGGTCGTGCCGAGCCGCACGGACTCCCAATCCCTGATCCGATACCACCACGGTTTGAGTGCCGATCAGCAACTCGAGAGCAGCTTCGGCAATTCCCTCGCGATCTCCAGGGACGGGGCCCGTATCGTGTATGTAGGACCCGGAACCGAGGGCAACCAGCTGTGGATCAGGGAACGAACCCAGCTGAATAGCCGACCACTCCCAGGCACGACCGGGGCAAGACAGCCGTTCTTCTCCCCGCAAGGATCGACCGTCGGCTTCATTTCCCAGGACAACGCGCTCCAGGTGATCTCACTGGATGACGACCGCGTACTGACCCTGGTCGAGGCAGGCGAAGTCGCCCCCTTTGGCGCGGCCTGGGGAGACGATGGGTGGGTGTACTTCGATGCTCGGCGCCGAGCCGGCCTCGAGCGCGTCCGCCCGACGGGCGGCACCGTTCCAGAGCGGGTATACACCGGCGAGAAAGCTGAGGGCGAGGTGGCGCACGCATGGCCAGATCCGCTGCCGGGGGGTAAGGGTGTGATTCTCACGCTCGTCCGAAACCACGAGGATGATCTCGTGGTCGTGATGAATCTCGGCACGGGCGAGTACCACCCCCTTGTCGAAGGCCGCATCGCCCGGTACGCCGAGTCTGGCCACCTCGTGTACGTCGAACGTGACGGCTCGCTGCTCGCGGCACCCTTCGACGCGCGGGAGATGGAACTGACGGGGGAACCAGTGTTGCTCCAAGAGCTGGGTGCCGGCTTCACCGGCAACATCGCGCTCTCTGCCACCGGACGCCTCGCGTATGGGGTCATTCCTCCTCCGATCAACGAAGTTGTCTGGGTGGACCGCGACGGGACCGAGAGATCGATCGACCCTGCGTCTCCGATGCGCGGCATGCGCTTCGTGGCGTTGTCGCCCGACGACACCAAGCTCGCGATGAACACCTGGCCGCGCAGACCGCGAGACGATGGCCAACTGTGGCTCAAGGAGTTGCCCCGCGGCCCCTTCCAGCAGCTCACCTTCGAAGGAGAGGTGAACTTCAGGCCGTCGTGGCTGCCGAGCGGCCGAGCGCTCGCCTTCGTCTCGGATCGGGCGGGCGATCGGGACGTCTGGATGATGTCGATCGACGGTAGCGGCGATAACGAGCTGGTGATCGACAGCGATGCCGCCATCGACGAAGTCGAGGTTTCAGCGGACGGGAACTGGATGGTATACCGACGCGGGATGCAGGATGGCGGGCGCGATCTTTATGTGTTCAAGCCGGGCTCGAGCGCGGCGGGGACCCCGTTGGTTGCGACCGACTTCGACGAGACCTCGCCGGCCCTATCGCCGGATGGTCGGTGGCTCGCCTACGTGTCGGCGGCGGGAGGGCAACCAAACGTATACATCCGCCGCTTTCCGGAGGGAGACGGACAATGGCGCGTGTCACCCGACGGTGGAACGGGACCGGTCTGGGCTCGCAGTGGTCGGGAACTCTTTTACGTGAACGGAGCAGACTCGATGGTCGTCGTCGCCGTCTCGCCGGGCCGAGGCTTCGAATTCGGTGAGGAGAGGGGACTCTTTTCGACCGCCTCGTATCGCACGGATTTCTTCCACCAGCCCTACGACGTGACCGCGGACGGACAGCGGTTCGTGATGATACGCATCAACGAAACCGACCCCCCGATCGAGGACCTCATCGTTGTCGAGAACTTCTTCGTAGAGTTGCGGCAGCGAGTCCCGAACTGACCCACCCTCTTCCCTGATGGGGCCGGATGCTGCCTACGCTGGAGCTGGGACGGGAACATCTACTACACCCTTGATGGCAGCATCGACCGGGCGTCTGGCGTCGGAGGTGAGCCCGACCTCGTGCTCGATGGGGATTCCGCCGCGGATGGCCTTACGTATTTGGAACTGCTTGATTCACCTTCCCTCGGATCCGGAGAGAGTGGGATCGGCGAAGAAATTTCGAATCAGAATCAGGTCACCCTGCGCCATGGATTCGTCCCTCCGGATCATCACGAATGCTTCATCGCCGTCCCAGTAGTCGAAGGCACTCGCCGTACCCGTCACGAAATACGGCTCGGTGCGAAACAACTCCCGTCTCCTCTCGACGGAGAAGGCTGAATCGCCTCTGACCGTGACTGCGACCAATCGCTCGACCGAGCCGTCTCCCTCCACATAGAACAATGCCCTCCCGTCGGAGCTCCACACCGGTGCACGCCCTGTACCCACCGAGATTTGGATCCTGAAACGGTCAGCGTCGGGGAAGGAGCGCACATAGACCTGCGAGGTCCCGGACTCGAACGCCGTATACGCCAGCCACTGGCCATCCGGAGAAAGGGACGGACTGCGTTCGTCGAACGTAGGATTGGCTGCGATGGCTACCTGTCCGGAGTCGCCGCCCACGTGCCAGGCGTGGATGTCGCGCCCTTCGCCGCCGGTCATGCCGGTCCGGTATACGAGCCACTCCTCTCCCGGCGACCAGTCCACCTCGTCGACGTGCTCAGAGAGTTCGAGAACCGGCTCGGCGGATCCGACCCCGTCCGCTCTCTTCCGGTACACGGCCCGAAACTCGCCTCGGTGAGAGATAAACGTCACCGTCTTCCCGTCCTCAGACCAAACGGGCCGGCGATTCAGTTCTCCCTCGGTGGTCAGCCGGGTCATCTGGCCACTCTCCAGTGTCCTCACCCAGAGCTGGGGAGAGGCACCGAACCCCGTACCGACCAGCAGCTGCCTCTCGTCTGGAGACAGGACCACGGACTCCCATGGCCCGGTCCATCCGACCTCCATCGGCTTCTCGAACCCCCCCTCGTCCACCAGCACGACCTGGCGACGAGGCTCCTGGACTCCCGTGGTGTAGAGGAGGGTCCCCGATTTGGAGATCGCCAGGTCTACGCCCCCCCGCTCCCCAATTCCGATCCCAGTCCCGACGGTCCTCGGGGGACCTGAGAAGTCGAGGCCCCGCTGCTCGAATGGTGCGACGTCGAGCTGCCCATTGGCCCGCACGACGAGCAGATGACCGGATTCCGCGTAGCCGGCGGCAACGCCCGGAGTCAGGACCTTGAGCTCCCTTGTCTCCAAGTCGGCCAGAGCGATGACGTTGTCCGACCACGTCTCGGTCTGTCCCAGCGCGAACACGATGCCGCGTCCGTTCGGGAGGACCCGGGGTGCGAGATGGAGCCGGCGCTCATCGTCCTGTCGCACGACTTGCTCGATTTCGCCTCCCTCGTCGGAGACGCGGAAGATCCCTCGCCCACCGAAATAGATGAAACCGTCCGGGCCCCAGTCGACACTCCATGCACCGTAGTCCAACCCGTCGGTGAGCATGATCGGGGGATCACCCGCCTGGTTCACAACGAAGACAGCCCCATCACGGACGAAGGCCACTCGCTGTCCGTCGGGAGAAAAGGACGGTGCGGAAGCACCGTCTGTGCCTTCGAGTCCGGTCGCACCCTGTCGGCGCAGGTCCCGAGTCCAGAGGCGTGAGCCGGAACCACCTTCCCCCTCCCCCACGTAGACGAACCGCAGCCCGTCCGGGGCAATGGCGAGCCGCGCACTGGGTTCGCCGACGAGGGTCTGTCCCTGCGGGAGATCGAGCCCCAGCCTCAGGACCGGTTCGGAATCGTCAGAGAGCGCGAGACCGGCGGCGAACGCCAGGGGGATCGCCACAGCGACGAGCGCAATCCGTGCCAGTTTCCGTCGCGGGGAGGCTCCCGGCGCGACCCCGGTGGAGGTCCTGGGAAGAAGGAAATTCGGGTCAGCCAGCGCCTCGGCGAATTCCTTGGCGCTTCCGAACCGGTCCGCGGGCAGCTTTTCGAGCGCCTTCGCCACCGCGGCGGCCACGTTCGGTGGCGCGGCCTTGCGCACGTCCGTGACCGGGGCGGCCTCCTCGCTCACGATCTTCATGATGATCTGCTGCGCGGAGGCCCCGGTATGCGGCGGGTTCCCCGTCAGCATCTCGTACAGCACGCACCCGAGGGAGTACACGTCCGACCGGGCCGTAATCTCCTTCTCCGCCGTGGCCTGCTCGGGGCTCATGTAAAACGGGGTGCCGAGCGACAGACCGGTCTCCGTCATTCGGCCGCCCGCCGCGGCACTCACCGCCAGCGCGATCCCGAAGTCGGCGACCGTGGGGCGGCCATCATGCATCAGGATGTTCGCGGGCTTGATGTCCCGATGGATCACCCCGTGCCGGTGGGCGTAGTCGAGGGCGTCCGCGACCTCGGTCGTGATCCGGATCGCGTCCTCGACGCCGAGCTGGGTTTCCCGATCGAGTTTATTACGAAGAGTCTCGCCCTCGACAAACGGCATCACGTAGTAAAGGAATCCGTCCGCGGTACCGGAATCGAAGAGCGGCAGGATGTGCGGGTGCTGGAGACTCGCCGTGGTCTTGATCTCGACGACGAAGCGTTCGCCACCGAGCACGGCGGCCAGTTCGGGCTTCAGGACCTTGAGCGCGACCCGGCGATCGTGTTTGAGGTCTTCGGCCAGGTATACGGTGGCCATACCGCCCTCGCCCAGCTGCCGCTCGATCCGGTACCGATCAGCGAGGGCCGTGAGGAGCCGTTCGGGGATTCCGGTCATGCGCCCTAAACTACGGGTCGCAAGGTGACCTGGCGAGGGACCCGGTCGCGGAACCGGAGTCCGCATATCTCGCTTTGATACTCACCCTCCGTGTCCTAGCGCGTCGAGCGCTTTCCGGTAGCTGACCGCAAAGCGCTCGTGGGCCGCGGCCCGCGCATCCGTCCGGTTCCGCCTCGACACGACTATTGGGTTCGTATTGATCTCGAACACCTGGATCCGCCCGCCGGTCAATCCGTAATCGATCCGCCCATACTCGATGTTCGCAAGCTCGAAGATCCTCCGAAGCGCTTCTTCGTGGGGATTGTCCTCGAAGTATGCCATCTGCTCCGCCATCAGCACCTCGGGCGTCAATCCGTTCATGGTGCTCGACTTGATCATCCAGTCCTTGCTGAGTAGGACGTGGCGCGGAACGATCCGATCTCCGATCCGGAACGCGCCGTACTTGCGGAAGAGGCCGTCATCGCTGCGGGTGTCGACGAATTCGACGATCAGCTTTCCTTCGCGCAGTATGCCTCGTTCCGTCATGGTGGCGAGTTCGCGTGTCAGTGCTTCCGGGGATTCGATGAGTTCGGTCGCCGCCCCATCGTGGTCGTACTCGCCACGCAGGAAGACCGGAAAGCGCTCTGGCATCTGCCGCTCCGTCACGCGGTAGACGTTGAAGTCGTTCTCACCGAGGTCGTGAAGGGTTCGCAACAACTCGTAGCGGCAGAGTGATCGACGTGGGTCATTCAGGACAAGGCGGGTCGCGGGGTCGCCCGATAAGGTTGCGTGCAGTGCGCCCGCCCGATCGCGATCGGGAACTGACAGCCGCTCAATGTCGCTGAAGATATAGATCCGCCCATTCACGGCACGCGGGAAGCTCCGGATCCAGCCGACTCGCGCCTCGGAGACCCGTTTGCGAATGCGCCTCCGGAACTTGCGCGCAAACTTGATCTTCACCGGGTAGACCGGGCCGAGCGCGCGTTGGTAGTCGCGGACGGTGATCCGACCGCGCAGTGCTTTGCCCCAGTGCTCCAGGTGGGAGTCGATCGTGAAAGAGAATCCCCTTTGGAGAAAGACCGTGATGGGAAGCTGGCTGCCTACCACGGAAGCTGTCGCCGGTGGAGTGCGCACAGGGCCGCATACTTGCCCGATGCAGCGATCAGTTCATCGTGGCTACCCATCTCGACGATTTCGCCTTCCTCCATGACGATGATGCGGTCGGCCATCGCGATGGTCGAAAACCTGTGTGAGATGAGTATCGTGGTGCGACCCGCAGCGAGCTCCCGAAACCGCGAGAACAGCTCAAACTCGGAACGTGCATCAAGGGTGGAAGTGGGCTCGTCGAGAATGAGCAACGATGCATCCCTGGCCGAGGCTCGTGCGACCGCGAGTTGCTGCCATTGCCCACCGGACAGGTTGACTGTCCCGAAGCGCCGCCCGATCAGTGTGTCGTAACCGTCTTTGAGTTCTCCAATGAGCCGGTCGACCCGTGCCGTCCTCGCCACCTTTTCCACCTGCGGACGCGCATCGAGAAGGCGCCGCCAATCTCCGAAAGCGATGTTGTCCGCTACCGTGCCCTCGTAGCGGCCGAAGTCCTGGAGCACGAAGCCGATTCGGGAATGCAACGCCTTCCGATTCAGTTCCCGTAAATCGACACCGTTCCACAAGACCCGGCCGACGTCGGGGTCGTATAGCCGGGCGATCAGCTTGGCCAGTGTGGTTTTGCCCGCACCGTTTTCCCCGACGATCGCCACGGTTTCACCCTTCGCGATCTCGAAACTCACCTTCCTGAGCACCGGCTGTTCCGAACCCGGGTACGCGAAGCTCACGTTCTCCACTCGGATTGATGCCGCCGTACGGTCATCCACCGGGACCGCACCGGACGCGACCAAGGGCTGGACACCCAGAAACTCGCGCAGGTTCTGGACGAAGAGCGTCTGCTCGTAGGCACCCGACAGGGAGCGGATCACCTGCTCCAGCGCGATTTGGAGTCTTCCGGTCGCTCCCGCGAAGATCGCCAGATCTCCAACCGTCGCAGCTCCCGCAATCGTCTGGAGAGTCACATGGGCGAACAGCCCCCAGAATGCGGCCAAGGTCAGCAGGGCCGCGACCCAGCTTCCGGTCAGGTTGCGGCGGTGAAGCGCGCGGTCACGGGAACGAAACTCCATCATCAGTTCACGGAACCGGTCCACCAGCAGAGGCCCCAGGTCCAGCAACCGTACCTCGGGTACGGAGTACGGACTGGTCATCAGTGAGGTGTGATAGGCCGTCCAGCGACGCTTGGTGGCTCGCGCGTGTTCTTCCGCATAGCGCTGTTGGGCGAGACGCCATTGAAAGAGGAAGAATGGGATGGCGAACGGTGGTACCGCCCACAAGACACGTGGTTCAATCACCGCTAGCACTCCGAGCAGTGTCACTGCCTGGATGAGGCTGGTCGCCGCGGTCTGGGTCTCCAGCACGAGCTTGGCGAAGCGGGGCCCTGTGTTCTGCTGGGTCCGCTGAACCAGATCTTGCCTACTGGGATCCTCGAAGAAGGCCAGGTCGAGCCGAGCGGCGTGCTCCATGACATTGGTGGTAACCCGAAGATGGAGATCATCTCCCAGTCTGAGCGTCTGGTACGTGTTCACCAGCCGGGCAACGGCCTCCACTGCGGCCAGCGCAAATCCCGACATGAGCCAGGGCACTAAGGCGCCCCAGTCGGCTACTCCTGCGTTGATCTGAGCTACCACCGTGTTGACCAGGGCACGAATCACCAAGGCAAGCGCGGCGGGAAGCACGCCCCGCAGTACCGTGACGAAGCCTATGGCAATGACCAGCCCAGCGCTTTCATTCCAGATCAATCGCCATCCCCAGAACGAGGTGGCGAACAGGGTGCGCAAATCTGGGACGTCGGCGAGCTGGGTCGACTCCCGCTCGCGCGAGGCTCGACTCACGACCTGACGTCTCCCGGAAATGACCTCACGGAGGTGCGGAGTGGCATCCGACGTATTCTGGGTCGGCCCGACCAACCCGGCAACCCCGGGCGTTGACCCCTGGGGCGAGGGTTCGTTGAATGAGGCATGGCCCTTGCCCGGAGCCACTTCCGGGCCAGAGGTTCAACCCCGTCGCGTTCCGGATCCGCTCCGGTAACGTTACGCTGGACCTCGGGCTAGTGATGCGCCCAACCAACACCCTTGATGAGAGGATCCCTCGGAACGATAGGTGCTTCACAACGTCTTTGTCTCCGTCATCGTTCCCGTGCGTGACGACCCGGAAGGAGTGCGCGAACTCCTCCGTCGGCTTGCGGCGCAAACGCTCGCTCAGGATCGATTCGAGATCGTTATCGGCGATGACGGCTCGGAGCCGGGGTCACTTTCAGGAATTGCCACTTCGGACGGACGTATTCGGGTGTTGTCCGGTCCACCGAAGACGTCCTACGCGGCGCGCAATCGGGCCGCCCGAGCCGCCCGAGGCTCCGTGTTCGCCTTTTGTGACGCCGACTGCCAACCAGAACCCGAATGGCTCGAGCGAGGTCTGGAGGCGCTTGCCACGGCCGACGTGGTCGCGGGAGAGGTCGTCTTCGTTCCCCCCGCCAAGCCTTCGGTCTGGTCACTCCTCACGATCGACATGTTCCTCGACCAGCAGCGGAACGTCCAGTTTTCCAGGGCAGTCACTGCGAACCTCCTCATGCACCGGAGAGTATTTGACGACCTCGACGGATTCGATGAATCCCTTCCGTCCGGTGGTGACTACGACTTCACACGCCGGGCGGCCTCCCATGGAGCCACACTCGTACATGCTCCGGCCGCCGTCGTCAGGCACCCGACGCTCGATAGTGCGCGTGCTTTCCTGCGCAAGGTCTGGTTCACCAATCGGTGGTCCGCGGTCCGAAAGGCCCGAATGGGGCTCCGTCCGGATCTCCGCATACTGATCCAGTTCATTCCGTTCGTCGGGGTCGCACTCGCTCGCAGAAACGCCCTTCGGCCAGTGGTCACACTCTGCCGGCCCCGACTGATTGCATCCGGTCTAGAGCCGCGGTGGCTTGATGATGCGCTGGCCATGCCGCTGGTCTATTTCATCGTTTCCTATGTTGCCGGGGCGGCACGTGTCCCTGCCTGGCTCGAAGTCATGCGCATGTCGCAGGTGTTCAAGGCGACATTCTCGAAGACCCTGCCTCCAACCGCTGGCACGAGGTCACCCACGGTCCCTCCTCGAGCACGTACTCTTGTCTCGAGCCGAGCGGGAGCGCTACCCAACGTCGTGGTGATCGGATCCCAGAAGTGTGGCACGCAGTCGCTACACTATTATCTCGACGCGCATCCCGAGATCTCGATGTCACGCACGAAGGAGCTCGATTTCTTCATCGAAGAGTTCCGCTGGCATCGGGGCCCGGGATGGTACCAACGACAATTCGATTCACGCTCCCCAGTCCGAGGAGAATCGTCACCTAATTACTCTGCCTTTCCGCGCTTCCCAGGGGTACCGGAGCGCATGGCTTCCCTGCTCCCGGAAGCCCGACTGATCTACCTCGTACGGGACCCCCTTGAGCGGATTGCCTCCCACTGGGTCCACAATTACGCCCGCCGACGCGAACTAGGCGACCTTCGAACCACTTTGTGTCATCCGAGGGACTCTTACGTCACCCGAAGTTGCTATCACCGACAGCTCCAACTCTTCCTCGAGCATTACGACGCCTCCCGGATTCTCGTGCTCGACAGCTCCGATCTCAGGCACAAGCGGCTCTACACTCTCCGCCGGATATTCGATTTCCTGGGGGTGGATCCCGACTTCTTTCATCCCAGGTTCGACCGCCTCCGTCAGGTCTCAGCCAGCCAGCGACGGATCACTCGGCTTGAACGACTTGCTCATCGGACCTGGGTGGGGCGACGGCTCCTGCGGCCACTTCGGGAGGCGGTGGAGGGCATGCTGGGGTCGTCGAGCCGAATTCACCGGCCCACGATGGAAGAACTGCGAGAGGCCTTGGGGGTCGAGGTCATTGCCCTACTCCGCAATGACGCTGAGAAGTTTCGCAGCCTGACAGGCCTGAGTGTGGATCATTGGTCGATTTTCGAACAGACCCCGGAGATAGCGGACTGACCGCAATGCGGGTTATCGCGACAGATAAAGCGGAAAGGTCGCCAGGACTTGATTTCCTAGGCATTGGAGCCCAAAGGGCAGGAACCCGCTGGCTATACGACCAGTCGCAACATCATCCCGACTTCTGGATGCCGCCGATCAAGGAGCTTCACTACTTCGATGCCAGGGCCAGGACGGGATATCGAACATTCCACGAACAGGCGGTCGCGGACACCGCGGGAACAAACAAGGAGCGCCGACTATGGCCGGCCAAGTACGGGCTGTGAAGATAGAGGCCGCCCCGGAGAGCGAAGCTTCCGACTGAGTATGCACCTGGTAGTTCCGTGTATTGGGTCGATCCTGCCTATGACGCGATGGATGGCTTGAAGGGTGCGATCACCTGACCGCTCCACCGAGATCGACGGTCCAGATATCGCTTCGGAAGTCGTCCACCCCGCAGAGAAAGGAATTCTCATCTTGAAGACAAGTATATGGCTTGTATTCTCAACT
>QKDC01000110.1 GCA_003246755.1 Gemmatimonadota bacterium
CACTCCGATGGCGTTGCCGGTGACATCGTAGAAGATTCGAGCGCCGTCCGCGGACCATCGAGGATTGCGCCCCCCTTCCGTCGACACCTGCCGCTGAGCCCCCGCAGCCGCGTTCGGGAAGGGCCTCACGTAGATCTGATGCGTTCCATCTTCGTTTGAGCATCGGCAAGTTGCTGGGAGTCTGGTGCTTCGGCCGTTGGTGGAGCTCGTGAGGTGGTCTGAGGTTTCGGCGGTATCTGGGAGTTTGGGGTCCCAGTTGGGGTCCCTTTTAGATGGTCCTTTGGAGGCGAGAAATGGCACATCCCCACCTTTCGCGGCGGCCGGATCGTGCCGGACCTGCCGACGCGACCCCTGCCCGAGAATGACCATAACCACCCCTGCGCGCGCAGGGGTCTGCCCTCCGTACCGAAACGTGACCGCACCGTCGCGCTCCCCGACGGAGGCGCGGACACCGCATATCGTGTGATGGTACTGCCGGCTCCGTGGGTTCCGACACTTTCAGCCGTGCTTCTCAATACCCTCCTCAAGAGCTCCAGCGGGGGGCCCGAGTGATCGTACGTGTTGGCTGGATTGTCGCTTTCTGGGCATCCGCAGCATAGTATGCGCCGGTCTCACATGCCTCATTCCTGATGAATGGCCTCGTGGGGCGCATACCAGTCGTACGATCTTTCATCATCCGACGCTTCGCGATGCGCATCTCTATCTATGCCGATCGGGCCCAGATACACAGCTCGAGTGGGGACACGTCTTACCTCTTGGATGCTCTCGACGCATGCTTCGACGTCACCCTTCACACTGAGCCGGATTCCGAGGCATGCAGACAAGCCGATGTGATCTTCGTCCGCTTCTCCCGGTCCACCCCCCCGCCCACTCGATTCCTCCATGACCTTCGCGGCCACAAAGACACGCTGTTCGTCAATCCCCCTGAGAGCTTACTCAGCTTCGCCTCGAAGCGGCATCTCTTGCTCTTCCCCCATTTGACGGTACCGACGATCATCACGCGGTCGCGGCCGCGGATTCTCCGATTCGCTCGGCGGCACGGCGTGATCGTCCTCAAGCCGCTCAACGGCCACAGTGGCAAGGGGATCATCAGGATCGACTGCGCATCGAAGGGCGAGGACGAGGCTTGGGCGGCGGTGCGTGACCATATCGACCGAATCGGAACGCCCGTGGTCCAGGCGTATGTAGATCAGGTGCGCGAGTGGGGAGACAAGCGGGTCAACATAGTCGCCTATGAGCCTATATCTGCGGTTCGCACGCTACCTGCCGACGACTCCTTCATCTGCCATCGGTCCGTCGGCGGTCGGGAGGTTCCCGCTCAGTTGTCTGCCCAAGACTTGGCGATTCTGAACGACGTGATTCCGTTCTTGCGAAGCCATCGGATCTGGTGGGCCGGAATCGACATCGTGGGACCGTACCTGGGAGAGATCAACCTCTCATCTCCAATGATGATTCGACGAGCAGACGAGGCCAATCGAACGACCATGGGGAAGCGTTCGGTCATCCGACTCCTGCACCAGTATGCGAACTGCCATGGCCTCTGAGCGCGCCTGGCTGCCCGCGGCCGCATCGACAGCGGAAACGGAGGCTGCTCTGCAAGCCTGGCCGGGATTGGATGCCAGATTCCAGCGACGCGTCAAGGAGGTAGCCGGGACCGAGGAGGGCTGGCGGTTCCGGGAGGTGTTGGCACAGGACCTTGCAGCGGTGCGGGCTAAGAGATCGCCGATCGGCTTGCCCGAGCTCGTTCGGCGCCAGCACGGAGCTGAGCTGCGCCGCTTCGGAATAGCCTATCACCGCTCGATCGAGCTGATCACGCGGACGTGGCGCAGCAATCCGGACCTTCGTCGGCTGGTCCATCTCGCACCGGAGTTGCAGAAGATCGTCGACGCCTCCATCGGGATGAGCTCGAGTCGGATTCACTTGGCACGGCTCGACCTACTCCTACAGCCTTGCGGCGGGTTTCGAGTGGTCGAGACAAACGCGAACTGTCCCGGAGCCCTGTTGTCGTGTGGAATAGCCAGTCGCCGGTGGCGCGCTGTGTTGGCAGCCCACGGCGTCGTCGCTTCGCCCCCGCTGGAATACGAAGCTCCCGAATGGATGGCGAGCTGGTTAGTACGGACTGCAGAGGAGGAGACGGCGGTCGCGCCGGAGCTGTTCGTGCTGCTCCGGGAGGAGGGAGGGAATCGGCTCGAGCTCCCTGGCTTGGCTGCTCAGCTACGAGCCCTGGGAGTCGAGACCGTCGAAGCCGATCCGAGAGAGCTCACACCCTCGACAAAGGGCTGTGTCAGGCTCCGTGGCCGACCGGTGCTCCATGCGTACTGGAAGGTTGGGATCCCCGAGTTCTTAAGGATGCTCCCGCAGCTGGAGGGGCTCGTGCGTGCTCTTCAGGAGCGGCGGCTGTTCGTTCAGAATGGATTCGGGGCAAGGTTCATCGCCGACAACAAGCTTTGTCTGGCGGCGCTGTCGGATCCGAGGTTCGACGCGCTCTTCGATCCGACAAGCCTCGCAATCATCCGTGCCCGTCTACCATGGTCTCGGAACCTGGCGCTCTGTACTCCGGCCGAGATTCGGCACGTCCGCTCACATCCCATGGACTATGTGCTCAAGCGTCCGCTTGATACGCGCGGGCGGGGCGTCGTGATCGGTCGAGAGGTCAGGAGTACAGCCTCGTGGAGAAGCATGGTGAGCCATGCTGTCAAGGAGGATTGGCTCGTGCAGCGCTTCTGTGTCACGACAAGGCTAGCGGACGAAGCCGCGGCTGCCCCCACCCGGCTCCACGACCTCAGTTTGGGGCTCACGAGCGGCAGGCTCGTTGGCGCAGTCATTCGTAGCAGCCGAGAGTTGCGCACCAACGTGGCTCTCAGCGGTTCGATACATCCGGTCTTCGTCGCGTAGGCCCTGGGTGCCGCCGTACGACATTCCGCATTAGTCTGGTACGATGCGCTTCAGTTCCTCGCCGAAGTTCTGAACGAGAACGAAAGGCGAGAGGCTGCCTTCCGGTGCTTGGTAGGCGCGGGCCATCAAGAAGCGCCGATCGTCGGGCGAGATGTCATAGACGGAGTTGGTGGTCGACGTGCGGTAGGAGTCCGGGATGGTGAATAGCTCCGTCCGATGCCCCACCTGGAAGCCGGACCCGACTTCGACTTCGACCGCAATCAAGACGTTGTTCGGATCCACGAAGAACAACTCGCGCCCGCTGTGCGCCCACAAAGGCATGACTCCCCCGTGGGTCGAGACCTGCCGCCGGCCCGCATCCACATCGGGGAACGGTCGGACGAATACTTCTTCCGAGCCAGTCTCGGTCGAAACGTACGCGAGCCAGTCGCCGTCCGGTGACAGACTGGGCTGCGTCTCATCGTATTCCTCCGCCAGCAGCGGAATCGCCGACTCGTCCACTCCCGGGCGCACGGCCATGATGTCCCGAGTGTTGGGCGCGGCGGAAGCTGCTCCACCCCGAAGGACCAACCACTCCTCGTTTGGGCTCCAGAAACCCTCAACGATCCGAGTGTCAGCGTCGTACAATAGCTCCGCATCGCCGGTCCCGTCGGCTCTCTTCGTCCAGAGGTCGCGATCACCCAGGCGAACAGACGCGAACGTCACCCTCGTTCCGTCTGGCGACCAATGAGGCGACCAATCCTGGCCCTCGTCGAAGGTGAGTCGCGACCGTGGCCCGCCACCAAGCTCCTTGATCCAGATGTCGTCGTTTCCGTCGGTGCTGGCCATGAGTGCGACACGGGTCCCGTCGGGAGATAGACTCCACGCCGCGTTCCCGATCCCCTGGTCAAACGTCCATCCAGGGTCGGCCGGCAGCGCCTGCCCCACCCGGCTGACCCAGACGAATTCTGTCCCGGCATCGGCCAACGCCCTGGTGTAGACCAGCTTGCCGGAATCTGAGATAGAGAACGCCAGCACCTCCTCCAACACGGGTTTCGGCTGCCCTGACACCTCCAGCCGTTTGGGGTCGAACCGGGCGGCCATCAGGGTGGAGTCCGGAGCGAGAAACACGAGGTGCCCGGAAGGCAAATACCTCGGAGAGTCGCCGATCGTGATGAAGGTCGTCTCGCCGGACTTGAGTCGGAGGCCCCGAATCTGGACTTCGCCGGGGCTGTCGGGGTTCTCCACCCGGATCAGTGCAGCTTCGCCACCGGGGAGCACATCGTGAAGTCGGGGGTCGGCCCCTGAGGACGTCATCACCGTGTCCACCGCTCCGCCGGCCGACTGGACTCGGACGATGACGCTGTCGATGCTGGCGTACACGTACCCGTCCCTGCCAAAGTGGGGCCACCTTCCGTTGGTCAGGCTCCTCGTCGACCCGTCCCGAAGTGAGGAGACCGTAACGATCCCCCCCATTTCGAATGCAACTTCCTCCGTGTTCGGTGACACCGTAGGCCTGATGCCGGTGCCTGTCACACGGATGGC
Source organism: Gemmatimonadota bacterium (assembly GCA_003246755.1). GTDB lineage: Bacteria > Gemmatimonadota > Gemmatimonadetes > Gemmatimonadales > GWC2-71-9 > SZUA-320. The sequence continues at coordinate 4,420 of QKDC01000110.1, forward strand.
CGAGGGCTCCAGCTGGTCCCATCGCCGAACCCAGATCTGGATGGGACCCTGCTCGCCCGGGGCTCTATAAACCAACACAGCACCGTCGGGAGACAAGCCGAAGTCGTCCGGCCCGACGAAGGGGGGCGGCTGGGCATCGCCGAAAGGCGCGACGAAGCGCTCCACCGACGGCACGGAGGCGGGCCGTGAGAACGCCCAGGTCGCCAGGGCCGTGGCCAAGACAGCCACGGCAGACGCGCCCAGGGACACCACCTTCCACACGTTTCCCCTCGCGGAGGAGTCGGCCTGACCAGGTACGTGGTGTCGGAAGTGGGGGTCGCGGAGCGCGTTGGCGAAGTCTTGAGCGGTGGAGAACCTGTCGGCAGGTACCTTCTCCAGGGCCTTCCGCAGCGCAGAATCGACGTTGGCGGGAACCGATGGTCGCGTCTTCGTCGCTTCAGGCGCAGGCTGGGTCAGGATCCTGGCCAGGATCGCCTGGGGGCTGCGGCCCGGGTACGGAGGTTCCCCGACGAGCATCTCGTATAGCACGCACCCAAGCGAGTAGACGTCACTCGCCGGACTTGGAACGCGGTCCGCGGACGCTTGCTCGGGACTCATGTAGTGAGGAGTCCCGATCGACAGACCCGTCTCGGTGAGCCTCGCGGTCCCTGCGGCACTCAAAGCGATCGCGATTCCAAAGTCTGCCACGAGGGGACGACCCCTGCTGAGCAGGATGTTCTCAGGCTTGATGTCTCTGTGAAGAATGCCCTGCTCGTGGGCCGCGTGCAGCGCTTCCGCCACGTCACCCACGATCCTCACAGCCTCATTCACCGGAAGCTGGCCCTCGCGCTCCAGTCGGTCCCGGAGCGTCTCTCCCTCGACGTACGGCATCACGTAGAACAGGAACGACTCAGCCTCTCCGGAATCGAAGAGGGGAAGAATATGGGGGTGCTGGAGGTTTGCCGTCGTCTTGATCTCTCCCA
>QKDC01000022.1 GCA_003246755.1 Gemmatimonadota bacterium
GTTGAGAGAGAATCGGTCGTCCCCCCCTGATCGTCTTTGACCCGTGATGGTGGGGGAGGTGGAGGGGGACTCATCCGCGCGAATCTAGGCCTGCAGTAGTGGAGGGTCAACGCGGTTGTGGCTTCTCACCCCGATGGGACGTCTTAGTATTGATGTCTATGCGCACTCGTGCACTTGGTTTGATCCTTGCCCTCGGGACGGCGCCACAGGCCGCCCCTGTTGCGGCCCAAGCGCCGCCGTCTCGGACGGTGGTCGAGGCCTTCCGGGACTCTCTCACCCGCGCCACGGACTCCTCCGCCCTCGCCCGCCTCGAAGCGCGGATGCTGGAACAGCTTGCTCGTGCCGGCGCGGATCCATACCCCCACCTCCGGCTCGGGTTCCTGTCGCTCCGCCTCGGCGAGCTTGGGGCGACCAGCGCATTCGAAGACGCCGCCATGGAGTTCCAGACGGTGACACGGCTCGTGCCGCACTGGTCGTATGGTTGGTATGGACTCGGGCTCGCCGAGTATCAGATTGGCGAGGTCACGAAGGGACTCGAGGTGCCACCAATCGGACTCGACCCGTCGAAGGCATTTGAGAGAGCCTCCGATGCCTTGGCGCGATCCGCCGCCACCGACACTGCCTTTGTGTCGCTCTTGCTCGACGAAGCAAATCTCGGCCGCCGTCTGCGCATGCCCACCCGCTCGTCGGTGGTCCTGAGCGCCCTCCGGAAGGCGACCGCCCCGACGACCGCAAGCACCCCTCTACTGCTCGGCCTCGGTCGAGTGGAGCGGGAGTACGGTGACCCTGCCGCCGCCCTGCAGGCCTTCGATGCAGTCGTGGGTGCACCCGAGTTGAGTCTTGGTCTCGCACTGCTCGAAGTTGCGCGTACGCGGTTCCTCCTCGGTCGTCAGGATGGTGGCAACCCGTACTATGAAGGTGCGGTTTTCGACGATGCCGCCTCGGTGTCCGCTTATCGAGCCGATCTCGTCCCCATCGCCACCGTCGAGGAGCTCGACGCGTTCGACGAGGCGAGTGGCGCACGGCGCGCGGCCTTCCTCAAGAAATTCTGGTCGTCACGGGATCTGCTGGAGTTCCGCGACGCGGGGAGTCGTCTCCGAGAGCACTATCGCCGCCTCTATGTCGCCCGTCGGGCATTCCCACGTTACGGCCCTTCACGGCCACTGGTGATCACCGCCCGCCGACCGATCGAGGAAGAGGTGGACGACCGAGGGATCATTCTGATCAGGCACGGGGAGCCCGACGATCGAGTCGACCTGAACACGCTGGGTTTCGAACCTAATGAGTCGTGGCGCTATCTGCGCGCGGAGGGCGACCTCGTGCTCCATTTTGCCGCGCGGCGCGCTCCCGACGAGTTCACGCTGGTGGAGAGTCTCTTCGATGTGGCGGACGCCCGAGTCGGTTTGACGGGATTGGAATTCGCTGCGTCTCGATCACCAGGCGAACAGATGCTCCTCCGTTCGCGCGAGCAACTCTCCCCCCTTTACCGTCCGGAAGTGACAGGGGCTCCCGATCGCGAACGCAAGTTCATGGTTGCGGAGCGGGCGATGGGGAGAACCAGCCTGATCACCGCGCTGTCGACGGACACCCATCGGCGTCGGTACGCCGAGCCGATGGACGTCAAGACCGATTTGGCCATCATTGGTCGCAGGGGGGGACGGTCTCTCGCTCGTGTCGCCTGGGCGGTGCGTTTCGCGAGCACGGGTGCCACGTGGCTTGGAGAGGGAATCTCCTACCCACTGAGGTTCCGTCTTGTCGCGCTGGACCCCGAAGGACAGCCGCTCGCGCAAGTCGACTCGACCATCCGACCGATTGCCACACTCGTTGATGGCGAGCGCTATCTGACCGGACTGACGACCGTTCGGCTTCCTCCTGGGAAGGTGCACGTACGGATGGCTTTCGAGGACGAGCGGCGTGGGACGGTCCTCGGGGTTCAGTCGCTCGAAGTATCCACCGAAATGCATGACGTCGTTCAAGTCAGCGATCTCGCCCTTGGCCACAATAGCGGGCCGTGGGTTGCGGAAGTGGGCATGGAGCAGGTCCAACTCAACCCGCTCAGTGTACTGCACCAGGGGCGGGAGGCTGAGCTGGCGTTCGAGGTTTCGATCCCAAAGGCGACCGAACTCCGATGCCAGATTACAGTGATCCGTGCGGACGAACAGCCTGGGGTCGCCTACAGTCGGCAGTGGACGGAGCATGCGGAGGCTGGCACACGGGTGGCCAAGCACCGGCTCGAACTTGACCGGTTGAAACCGGGCCTGTATCGGGTCGAGGTCACGGTGACCACCGCTGGAGGGGTGTTGGAGCGTCGGTGGCGCGAATTCAACGTGTCTCCCTGACCCCGTTCTGAGGTGTGGTGATCTTAGTCACTTTGTAACGTTTGGCACGAAAACAGATTTGTGATGTGCAAACTGATTCGCGGCGTGGTTGAGGGCCATCAACACATATTGCCCTCACTGCGCCGCTCGTCTAATTTCACCCCTCGCCGCGTACTGCCGCCCGCCCGGCTTGCCGGGTTCCCAGGTGACAATTCCGCGACACGATCATCTCCTGATCACTGACTCTACCGAAGTCGAGGGCCGTTATGGCCGCTGCCAGCCCGCGCAGCCAACTCCGCTTGTCACCGAACGCGATCACCGTTCTCGAAAAGCGCTATCTCCTCAAGGACGACCAGGGCAGGCCAGTCGAGGGGCCTGCCGATCTCTTCTGGCGTGTCGCGACGACGATCGCAGAGGCCGATCGGGCCCACGGAGCATCCGAGGGCGCTGTCGAGGCGTTGAGCGAGGCATTCTTCGACGTGATGGCGCGGCGGCTGTTCATGCCCAACTCCCCAACCCTCATGAATGCGGGCCGTCCCCTTGGGCAGTTGTCGGCGTGTTTCGTTCTGCCGGTCCAGGACACCCTGTCAAACGGCGAGAGCGGGATCTACGACACCCTCCGCGCGATGGCCCTGGTTCATCAGTCTGGTGGGGGGACAGGGTTCTCCTTCTCGCAACTCAGGCCGAAGAACGACATTGTCCGCTCCACGATGGGAGTCGCCTCGGGGCCGGTGTCCTTCATGTCGCTGTACGACGCTTCCACCGACGTGGTCAAACAAGGCGGTACTCGGCGGGGCGCCAACATGGGGATTCTCCAGGTCGACCATCCCGACATTCTCGACTTCATCTCCTGTAAGGACGACACGTCGAAGATCACGAACTTCAACATCTCCGTCGCGATCACTGATGACTTCATGGCGGCGCTCGCTGCCAATGCCGATTACGACTTGATTCATCCGGCAACCGGTGAGGTCGTCGGTCAACTCTCAGCCGCCGAAGTCTGGAACAAGATCATTGCGGGCGCATGGAAGACCGGTGAGCCGGGCGTGTTCTTCACCGACCGCGCCAATTACATGAACCCGGTCCCCGCACTGGGTAAGTACGAGGCGACCAACCCATGTGGGGAACAGCCACTGCTCCCTTACGACGTGTGCAATCTCGGTTCCATCAATCTCGGTGAGTTCGTCGTCAAGGGGCAGATCGACTGGGCGCATCTCCGGCGGGTCGTCCATCTCTGCACGCATTTCCTCGAGAACGTGATCGACGCGAATCACTATCCACTTCCTGCGATTACCGACCTGGCACAGCGGATTCGTCGCATCGGATTGGGCGTGATGGGGCTCGCCGACCTGTTCATCCGTCTTGGCATCCCATACGACTCGGCCGAAGCGACCACACTCGGTGAGCGGATCCAGAAATTCGTCGACGATGAGGCCAAGAACGAGTCGGAGCGCCTGGCTGAGATCCGGGGTGTGTTTCCTGAGTGGGAAAGGAGCATCTGGGGCCCGGATGCAACGTGTGCCCGGGGCCCGGAGGGCGAGCGGATCCGACCGATGCGGAAGCTCCGGAATTGCAACGTCACGACCGTCGCCCCGACGGGTACCATCTCGATCATCGCCGGCTGCAGCTCCGGTATCGAGCCACTGTTCGCCGTTGCCTTCATGCGCAACCAGGCCGGTGTTCTGATGCCCGATGTCAACGAAGATTTCGTGCGCGTGGCCAAGGAGGAAGGGTGGTACTCTGAGGAGCTGACACGTCGCATTGCCGAGCAAGGCCGCGCGGATTTCCCCGAAGTTCCCGCGAAATGGCAACGGGTGTTCGTGACTGCCAACGCCATCGCCCCCGAATGGCACGTGCGGATGCAGGCAGCATTCCAGGCACACAACGACTCCGCCATCTCCAAGACCGTCAATTTCGCGCGAAACGCGACGGTCGAGGATGTGGAGAAGATCTACAAGCTTGCCTATGAGTTGGGGTGCAAGGGCGTCACGGTTTACCGGGACGGGAGTCGTGAGATGCAGGTGCTTTCCACCGGCGACACCGCCAAGCGCGTTCAAGAACAGGCAATGGCGAGTGGCAGCGCGGAGGCGAGGGCCGATCTGGACACCACACGCCCCGAAGGTCGGAGCGTTCTCTCGGAGACCGCCGATCTCCGAGGGGAAGTGGCCGAACTCACGACCGAGAACGAGCGCCTTCGGAGACTGGTGCACGAACTGGAATCCGAGAACCTCCAGCGGCGACAGAAGCGTTCCCGGCCCGAACTCCTGCGTGGTACCACGCGTCGTGTCGACACACCCCTCGGGACACTCTACGTCACCGTCACCGAGGACGATAAGGCTCAGCCCTTCGAAGTCTTCATGAGCCTCGGGAAGGCCGGCGGGGCCCTGATGGCAGATGTGGAAGCCCTCGGTCGACTGATCAGTCTCTGCCTGCGTTCCGGCATTCCCATCAAGGAGATACACCGTCAACTCAGAGGCATCAGTTCCGATCGCGTCATCGGCCTCGGACCCAGTAAGGTCATGTCGGTGCCGGATGCGGTGGGCATTGCGCTCGAACGATGGATGACGGACAAGCAGGGGATCCAGCAAGAACTGATTCCAGGGACGATGACTGAGGCGGTCGAAGTCGGATCCCAGGTCGTGACCCAGGGTGGAGAGCAACTCAAGTTCGGTGGCATGAAGCCCACTCTGATGGGTGCATGCCCGGATTGCGGCTCCCAACTCGAATACGCCGAAGGCTGCGCCAAGTGTCACGTGTGCGGCTTTTCGGAATGTGGGTGACTCGGCCCCCTTGCGGGTCAGGGTAGACAGAGGAGAGACGCCGCAGTAACATCGCATCGAACCATCGGGCCCGTTCCGGACACGGTCCCGAGGCGCCATTGGCGCCAAAGAAAGCGCCCGCGGACCTCACATCCGCGGGCGCTTCTTCTTCGTGACCAGCGACTAGAACTCGAACCGGAGTCCCATGCCTCCAGGGGTGGCGCTGAGGGAGGGTCCTCCGTTCTTCGAGGGGGTGATCAGGCGTGCCGAGAGGGTTCCGATGATCGCCCC
>QKDC01000046.1 GCA_003246755.1 Gemmatimonadota bacterium
GAGCAGCGTCAAACCGAGTATTGCCCCGCAGGCGAGGAGAAAGGGCCTGTGTGGCGGGGCTGGGATGCCGTCGAGTTGCTGACAGGTGGCGGGAATCACTCCCCGAAAGGCGATGCGGAGGCCCCAGTAACTCACCACCATACTCGCGATGGCGGGTGCCACCATCCACACCGCGTACTCCACGAACCCGATACCAAACCACCGTGACACCACGATGTTGATTGGGTTGCTGGTGACGAAAGCGCCAACCAGATTCGCCACGTAGAGAATCGCGAAATAGTAAGGCACCTTCTGCGCGGGGCCCCACCCCGGCTCCTGGACATCCTCGACGAGACTGAAGACCAGGGGTGTGAAGATGAGCACCGCTGCATCGTTCGTGAATAGCGTGCCGGTAACCGTACCCGCCAGAAAGAGGTAGGCGAAGAGCTTCCGGCCATCCCCTCCCGACGCACGAGCCACCCTCCAGGCCACCTGGCGGAAGAGTCCCGCTTGATCCGCCACGACAGTGATTGCCATGAGACTCACGATCGTGAGCACCGGCCTGGCGAGAAAGACGAGAGAGGACGCCGCCTGATCGAGAGGAAGTAAGCCGGCGGCGATCATCAGGAAGGCCCCGATGACCGCCGCCGTCTGCGGTTGGATACGCACTCGCCACACCCGTGGCCGGGTGAGCGCGAGTCCGACTGTCAGAACAAGGATGGAGAGAGCCGCCACCGTACTGAGAATACGACGGCGGCCCGGGGCGCGCTAGCCGAGCACCCCTCGGAACCGGCGCTTGTCAGTCGTGAGGCCAGGGAACACGACATCGGGATTCTCACATCCGAGGTGACCGACCAGTACCTCGGCGAAGACATCGCGGAAGTCGGTCGTCATTTTGAGATCGCGATCCTCGTTGAGGTGCTCACGGTCGAGACCGGGCCAGTCGCCGTAGACCTGACCACCCTTGACACCCGACCCCAGGACGAACATCACGTTCGCCTTCCCATGATCGGTGCCGCCGTTGCCGTTCTCTCTGGCTGTCCGACCGAACTCGGACATGGTGAGCAGCACAACGTCATCCATCCTCTTGTCGAGATCGGCGCGGAACGCGGCGATCGCTTGCGCAAACTGGCCGAGTCGCTGGGGAAGGACACCCGTGCCAGGGATGCTACCCTGGTTTGCATGCGTATCCCACCCACCGATATCCACGAATGCGACCTCCACCCCGAGGTCGGCTTTGATCAGTTGGGCGAGGTTGCGGAGGTTTGTACCAAACACCCCTCCGGGGTAACGCACGCCTTCGGCGGGTGTGTACTTATCCGGGCTTGCCTCTTTGAGTTGTTTGATCGCCTCGTACATCTCCTTGGACGTTCCGGAAAGGAGAGTGCTGTTGTCCTGGTCGTACATGGACTCATACATCGTCTGCCGCTGTTCCACATCAGCTCCCGCCGCCATCAGGTTTCCAAGTGCCAGTGCCGGTGCACCGCCTTCCAGGGCGCGAGGCACAACCTGACCCATGGTCACGGCCCTGAAGCTGGTGGCTTCGGGGTGCTGGTTCGCGTGGACGTAGCGGTTGAGCCAACCATCGCGAATCGTCTTGTTGCCGGGCACGGCCGACTCCATGTAGTCCTGGGCTTCGAAATGCGACCGCGTGGAGTGCGGCGACCCCGTGGCATGGATGATGGCCAACTCCCCGCGCTTGAACAGCGGATGGAGCGGAGCCATCGCAGGGTTGAGTCCAAAGAACCCGTCGAGGTCGAGAGCGGAGGTGCGATCGGCCTTGGGCTCCGGGACGGCGATCGACGAGCGGTGTTCGTAGTAGGCCTTGTCCCCAAAGGGAACAACCACGTTGAGGCCATCGACCCCGCCGCGTTGGAAGATCGTTACCAGGGTCTTGCGGCTTCCTGGCTTGGGTCGTGCGGCCATGGCGGCTCGGTAGACAAAGCCCGGCACCATGCTGAGGCCAAGCACCGCAACACCACCATCCTTCATGAAAACGCGTCGTGAAACCATGGCTCCCTCCTGAGATAGCTTCTCCAGTTCAGCGCTTCTGGAAACGCGGCGAGCCCAGATAGAGCGCGGTGATGACCGCCAGTTCGTCCATCGCCTCTACGGCCACCTGCGTATTTGGGTCGGCTCGGCTCATTCCCCGAGACATTTCTGTGTCGTCCATCATCCCCATCGCACCCGAACCCGCGCTTCGTGCCGCCCGGCGGGCCAGCAGAAGACGAGCCTCGGCAATCTGCTCCTCCGAAGGTGTATCGTATCCCAGCGTCCGGAAGAGGTTGGCCGCGGCCTCCGTATTCACCTTCAAGCCCTCCACCTCACCACTGGTGAGTTTCATCGCAAATTCGAGCCGCTGGAAGAGGGTGTTGGTACTGATCCACGCCGAGCCGACTTCCGGGTAACCGTCCGGAGCTTCGTGATTCGCAAACGGCTCGCCCAAAGCCCTGAGCGTGGTGAAGGCCAGGAACATGGTAGGAGAATCCGGGACGGGATCGATATCCGCATCGAGCGCCCGGAAGGAGCTGATGACCATCTCCCAGGGCTTCTTGATCTTCACCTCGTGCGAGGCCGAAGCCCGGAATTCTTCCGACGTCAGAATCGTCCGAAGTACCGACGGGATATCACCATCGGTGTCCAGGAAGGTCTGCGCTGCGGCCGTGACCACGTTTTCCGGTGGTTCATCGGCAATGAAGCGGCGAGCCAACTTGAAAGAGATGTAGTGGGCAGTCGAGGGGTGGCGGGCCAGCATCTGGAGGATCGCCATCCCCTCGTCCTTCCCTCCCGACTTGAAGGTCCTGCCCAGGACCGTCTTGTCGCCGCTGACGTGGATCAGTGGCAGGAACTGGAAGGTTCCATCATCTCGCCCTCCGGTCATGGTCCACCCGGTGAACGCCTTGGCGACCTCCTGGACGTCCTGCTGGGTGTAGCCACCATCCACCCCAAGGGTGTGGAGTTCCATCAACTCCCGACCATAATTCTCGTTGAGGCCCTGGGATTGCTCGAAGTACGGGGCCAGGTGCCTGGCCGCGAGAGCCGGATTCTCGCCATGAGCCGGTTTCCAGCTCTTCAACCGCTCCTGGATGACTTCCTTGGGTGCTGCGCTGAGCCAGTTATCGAGGTACAGCAGCATCGCCGGGTGAGTCGCCGTGGCAACGAGCAGGTCTTGGAACTTGCCCATGGCATGCGGGCGGATGACCTGCTGAGTCCAGTCGGTGAGCAGGTAGGGATCACCGACTCTGATGTTGAAGTGATTGAACCAGAAGTCCACCATCACTTCGAGTAGTTGCCGCTCGCTGTAGACGGCCCGGAGCAAACGCGTCTGGAAAACCGGACCATCGAATGGGCGGTCGGGTTGGCGGGTCACCCTCGGGGACACCAGAGGATTCCTGAGCGCCCCGGCAATCGCCCTGGTGGAGTCGGCTTCGGCGGCCTGGATCATGACCGCGTCGCCGGCTGCCACCCGCTCTGCAAACATTGCCTTCCGGATGGGGGTTTCGCGCCGCCGAACCGCGATGGCTGCTGCGGGTCGGTCATCCGCGAGCAGTTGAGCGTAGTCCATCTGGCGGATCCCGTACCCTCGCACCTTGGCATCGGCCACGGGGTCCGGAATCGTGGCGGGGTTGAGTTGCTGTTCCAGGTAGGCCTCATAGCCCATCACGCGGACCCGCTCGATATCGCCCGGTCTCGGCCCATAACCGATCCGGTTCAGAAGATGGGTTATCTGGGGCCGCTGGGTGGGCACCTGCTGTGCGGTCGTGCTTGTGGCCAACAACGCGGCGGCGGCGGCGAGGCCGATCATCGGCACCGCCACCCGGGCCTTGGAAGTCATTGTCTCCCCCCTTCCCGAAGGCCAAACTTCCAGTACCTTAGAAGTATTACTACCCAAAATACGATATATACCTATCCCTTTAGAGCTACGGCTTCTCCAGGCGATGTCAAGAGCGGGCTGCTCGACCGGCCGGCCGGCAAGCCTGAGTATTCCCGTCGTTCGAGCCGGCTCCATGACGCGCCGCGCTCCCAAAACGGTTACGTGACAACACGTTGACGAGACCAACGCCCACGATGAGCACCGTGCTCCCGGCCATTCCTCACCCAGCCACACTCTGGCGTTCCCTGTGCTATTGGCTCTGGGCCCTCTTTCTGATCCTGTTGGTCGCCGCGGTACCTGATTTCATCGTGGACTCCTGGTTCTTCGACAGTCTGGGGAAGAGCGAGATCTTCTGGACCAATCTCAGGATGCAGGCGCTCCTGTTTGTCGTTGGGGCGCTCTCCGCGGGGCTATTCACCACCGTTCCCCTGAGACGCTCCGCCAGGAGCCCACTCCTCAGGACGGCTTCCGTTCATGTCGGGTCCTGGATCGGATTGTTCGCGGGCTGGCTCTTGTCCGGACACTATCAGGAGTTCCTCCTACTCCTCCACGGCGGCGACTTTGGCCGGACGGATCCGGTCTTTCATCACGATATCGGCTTCTACGTTTTCACCCTGCCCGCGTGGCGGACGATCCTGATCGGCGTGACAGGATTGGCCATCCTGGGGGGGGCATCGGCAGTGGTGGGCCGGTACGATCAGATCAAAGTGCGGGAAACCGATTTGGTTGAGCCCTCGCTCTGGCGCAAGGTGGGTCGACTCTCGAGCATGAGCTTGGTGACCTGCGTCGTACTCTTCGGTCTGACCCAGGCCGTTCGCACCTACCTCGCCCGCTACGGACTTCTGGTCGCCAACAATGAGGCCTCCGGAGTCCGCAGCGGCGCAGAGTTCCTCGACCTCGAGGGATTCTTCTCCACGCTCAACTTCATCACCGTGTCGGCGATGGTTGAAGTGGGATTAGTCGCCGTCGTGGGGGGTATTCTCGTGCACCTGAGTCGCAGGGGTGGCACGCGGGGCACGCCTCGCTGGCCCTGGAGGGTCGGTTTCGCACTCCTTGGTGTCGAGCTGCTGTTCTTTGTGTCACTCGTCGTTCGGGACCATGTGTTCGTTTCTCCCAACGAGCCGAACATCCAACTCCCCTACATCCAGCGGCATATGGACGCGACGCTGGCGGGGTACCGGCTCGACGAGGTTCGTACCATCCCGTGGCTCCCGCCCGCCACGGGGCACACGGCCCAGACAATTCTCTCGAGCGCCACCGTCCAGAACGCACCGATCTTGCCGGGATGGGTCAGCCACCTCGAGAGCCCGCCCGACATCCAACATTTCGAACGCGTGCAGGCCGCCGGGTCGACCATGATTTACGGCCCGATGCTGCAGATCTTCGCGCAGG
>QKDC01000053.1 GCA_003246755.1 Gemmatimonadota bacterium
GGAGACGACATGCGGAGATCCTGCAACCCCATCCAACCCGAGGACGTAGAAGCAGATGGCGGTGATCAACAGGTACAGCAACGTGGTAATGACGAACCCCCACACCGTCGCACGCGGCAAGGTCCTGGTTGGGTCCTTGATTTCCCCCGCCACCCGGAGCAGCCCGCGAGTCCCGCTGAAGGCCCACAGAGCGGCATAGACGGCCATCGTGAAGCCCACAAAGGAGGTTCCATCCCCTCCCCAGCTCTCGGGGCCGATGATATTCCTGATCGACCCTGTGGAGCCACGGCCAAGGACGAAGGGAGCGGCCACGATCGCTACCAGGAAGAGCACCTTCAAGACCGTGATGGTGAGAAGAGTCCGACCGGCAGCCCGAATACCGGCCACCGCCAACAGAGTAAACCCGATGATGAGGACCCCCGCCCCCAGCCGCAGACCGCTCATGGTGAGCACAGGGCTACCAATCCATGGCAACGTTGGGACGGAAAGGGTGAACAGGGGCTTCGCCAGTTCGGGCCAGTAGTACTCGCTGAAGAGCATGACTGCCGCAGCCTGTGAGGCATGGGATGCGGGACCACTCACGACCACACTTCTCCAGCCGTAGAGAAAGGAGACGCCGGGACCGAATGCCCTCCGAAGGAAGACATAGTCCGAGGCCGCCTGAGGCATGGAGGTCCCGATCTCCAGATAGCAGAGCACGCTCAGAAACGAAAGACCGGCAGCGGTGGCCCAGGCTGCTAATGCCCAGGCGACCGACCCCGCACCTGCGGCGATCTCGGCAGGTTTGAGAAAGATCCCGCTGCCGACCATCACCCCGACGATCACCGACATGGAGGTCCAGAGACCCAGGGCTCTGATCAGCCCGGGCCCCTTGCTCGAAGCCTCCTTGACGGCAGCCCCTGAGTCTCGGCTCGCAAGAGCGGGCACTGTGGCTGCGACTTCCTCTGTTGTCACCGGCGGCGTCCTCGTGGCGATGGTCAGGCAACGTGACTCTAAAGGAGCAAGGCCCAAGCCACCCCTAACACCATGCGATAAAATACGTTACGAATTCTTTTCGAGTGGAGACCGTGGGACCACCGCAACGCACTCTAGCCTTGGCGGCCTCTCAGGACGAAATGCCGATACACCGGCACTCCCGAGAGGAGGACCAGCAGGCCAATCCCGGAGCGTAAGGGTCGCTCAACGAGAATACTCCCGGTCAAGATGATCGAGAGCAGGATGAAGAGGCCCGGAACGAGGGGATAGGGCCGGACCCGGAAGGGACGAGAGAGGTTGGGCTCGCGAGATCTCAGCCGCATGAGGCCCATCACGACGAGCGCGAAGAAGAGCCAGTTGGCGAACACGAACAACGATGTCAGGTCCTCGAAGGTGCCGGTGAGAGCCAAGACGCTCGCGAGTGCCGCGTTGAAAGCCACGGCTGCCCGTGGGACCCGGGCCATCGGCGCGAGTCGAGCCAGAGTCTTGGGAAAGAGTCCATCACTCGCCATGGCGAATGGGATTCGGGAGGAAGCCAAAGCCGTGCTGTTGAGCGTCCCGACGACACTCACGATCATGGCAAGGGTGAGCCACACGGAAGCCTTCGACCCCGCGATGCGCTCGAGCATGTCGGAGGCGACGTGCTCAGAGACAGCAATCGCTTCGAATGGCAGCGCGGTGAGCGTGATCAGGTTGAAGGCGAGAAAGAGACCAACGGTGATCGAGAATCCCATGATGATGGCACGAGGAAGGGTTTTCCCCGGCGTCGCAACTTCGCCGCCAAGAGACGTCAGGGTGTGCCACCCACTAAAGGCCCAGAGCGCCGCCGCCACCGCCGCGATGAAACCGCGTGTCGTGGGAACCGCAGCGGTCACGGAGCTCACGACATCGCTGGAAGGTGATTGCCCGACAAGGGTCAGCCCCAACCCAATGATGATGATGAGTGAGAGAACCTTGAACGCCGAAAGCACGACTTGGAGCCCCCCCACCCGCCTCACCGTAGAGAGGTTGACGAGCGCGACGCACCAGATGGCCACTGCAGCCAGGGGCTGAGCCAGGGTCATCACGAAGGAAGTCGCCCCAACCAGTGGTAGTTGGGCGTTGAACCTGTAGAAGTACGAGACAAAGAGCAAGAGCCCGGAGGCCAAGGAAGCTTGAGAGGTCGGGTTGCCGAGGAGTGCGGTCTTCCAACCGAAGAGGAATCCCCAGGAGGGACCGAAGGATCTTCGGAGGTATGCGTATTGGCCTCCGGCCTCCGGTATGGCAGCGGCCAACTCCGCGATGCTGAGGGCGCCGAGTAATGAGAGAAGGCCCGCCACGACCCACGCAGCCATGACAAGGGTCGGGCTCCCGGCCTCCCGCGCCATTTCCGCCGGCTTGAGATAAATCCCGGTGCCGATGATGGCACCGAGGACGACCGCGGTACTGGACCAGGGGCCCAGCCCACGGAGAAGTCCGCGCACCAGGCTAGTTCAGCGTGACGTCGCCGAGCGTCCTCGGCTTGAAGTACCACCCACCGACGCCGTTTGGAACCAAGACACCTCTCGCATTCATCGACCGACCGGGCGCGAACGCGTTTCTCGGGAAACCGATGTTCCCATCGAGGATCATTTCGAGAGACCCCGTTCCATCGCTCACGGTCACCTTGAAGTCGGGTGCGACGGTAACCGTGTCGCTGATCACGGCCCCGGTGAGCAGTACCAGTGCTGCATCGAGGACACCATTCTGTGCGCTCGAGGCAATCCCTGTCCCGATCGGGAGTGGGATCGGAGCCGGGCGAGTCCCGAAACGGGCGATGACGGCCTGATCGAGTGTCGGTTGGCCGGCTCTCGACGATGTGATGCCAAGTACACTCACGCTGTCTCCGGGGTTGTTACCGGTGAGCCCACCGCGAAGTGCCACGCGTGTCAGTCGCAGGTACCCGGAGCTATCGGATACATGAGAGGTGGTGTCCCGAAATGATTGCACTCCCGCAAGCACGATTCCTCGCAGGAAGACGCGCCGCCCTTGGGGAAGCTGCCTGGCGTCACGGATGCTCACTTCCGGGTAGCCCAATCGCGCGAGCACCGTCGTGGTCGTGTCACCGACCTCGATCCGGATCTCCGATGAATCGACCTTCTGGACTTCGATGGAATCCCCGATGCTGGCGGCATCTATCACGACTCGGTACTGACCGAGCGGAATCCCGCTGAACGCGGCGATGCCTTGACCGTCACTCGAGGCGACTTTGAAGGTGTCGGTACTTCCCCTGAACATCAGGGCGACTCTGGCGTTGACGAACGACGTATCGAGCGGTGTGAGCGTCTTCGAGCCGTCGCGATCGAGGTAGACCCCGACCAGGACGTCAAACGCCGGGGATGGCCCAAAACCAAGGTCCGACCCTTCGTTGGTGCATCCCGTGACAAGGGTCGCCATCACGCTCGTGCCCACAAGGGCGAGACAAAAAGTCAGTCGACGCAACATGATCAGTACTCCATCCGGAGGCCGACGCGTAACATGCGTGGGTCGGCACGGCGTACGAGAAGACGGCCGAAGTTGGGATTGACGAGCAACGGGACGTTGACACGACCGGGTCCGGCAGGAGTCAGCGATCCGGCTGGGTCTACCAAGACGAGCGCTCGATCGACGATTCCCGTGGCGGTTGTCACCACGTTGAAAGCATCGACCACGAGCGAGAGCTGCCCCCCGTCACTGGTGCGAGCGGGAAGGCCGATCTGGAATCTGAGGTCCAGGGCGCTCAAGGCGTCCTCGCGACAGGCGTTGCGGACCACGAAGCTATTCACGGCACCAACGTCGCACCCCGCGCCACTGAGCAATTCGCTGAGTCCAGAGATGGACCCATCGACATAGGCTGGATCGTTGTTGCCGGACCCGTCACCGTTGATGTCCACACCAGGCCTGAAGCCCGGGGTGTAGGGAAGACCCGACCGGTAGCGTAATCGAGCTCCCAAGGAGAATGCCGTCGATCCGGCACTCCGATACTCGGCGTAGGCCACCGCCCGATGGGGCACATCGAAATCCGATCGACCCTCACTCCAATCGCCGCCAGCTTCGTCCATGGGGAACGGGTTCAACTGGTCGGCAGGATCCAAGGTTCTCGCCCCGCTGACATTGTCCTCGGTCTTCGAAAACGTGTAGGACAGGTCAAAGGAAAGTCCCTTCGGGACTTCCCTGGAGAGGGACACACTGAACTCGGTGTAGTCGGAGAACCCCGTTGGAGAAATCCCGCTCACCAGATCGAAGTCATCGAACCGCCGATTGGTCGTCGGCTCGGCGACGATCATGCCGCCGCGTTTCACCAGGTTGGCATAGACCGATCTCCCTTCCTGCGTCTCGCCGAGGGGCTGCGCGACGAGGTTGAGGTCGGTACGCCGGGGAAGGAAGTCGGTGTGAGCGAAGAGTCCGCTCAATCGGAGCGCCAGACCATTGGCAAACGCTCGGTTCAGTCCGCCACCAGCCTTGGACGTCCTGGGAGTACGGTACGTGGGGTTGAAGAGTGTCAGACGCGGTCCAACGGTGGGCGCCGCGACGTCGTCCGGAAATGAGGGCCAGAAACCGAACGTCCCAATGCCCCTTCGTATCGTCGTGGTGCCGTCGTAGAGGATGGCCTCAGAGAGCAAGGCAGGGTCGAGACGACCCTGATAGAGCCCACCACCCGCGGTCAGGATCCACTCGCCGCGATTCTGAACATCCCAAACGACTCCCATCCGCGGTGAGAACCCCTTCGAGTCCGAAGGCGTCGAGTCGTTGGCGATGCCAGATGCGGTGAACCACTCGGTGTTGGGTTGGATCTTGTCTTTGGGAACGAGTTGATGGTCGTACCGCACCCCAACCAGGAGCTGGATCTCCGGAGAAACCGCCCAGGTGTCCTGGAAGAACCCCCCCACATCGGTGGTGCGCGGTTTTGCCGTCGTGCCTGCGCTTGCGACACTCTGGAAGAACGACCCTGCCCCAGAGGCGAACCCATCGAGACTCCCAAAAGTGAATACCCCCGCCGAACCGTAGCGATAGTCCTGTTCGTACTCGCGCACCAGTACGTTCCCGCCCACCTTGAGCCGATGCTGCCCCATGGTGATCTGGAAAGCATCGGAGAGGTCGAAGGTCGTCTGATCGAACTTCCCGGGAAGGGCGGCCGAACTCCCGAAGGCGATCCCTTCAGCGACGAGACGAGTCGCCGGAAGCTCGGCGCTCATCCAGTCTCGGCGGGTCGAGGTAAAGCCGACCCGTAACTCGTTTGCGGTATTGGTTCCGCCTGAGGTTACCGTAAGGGCGGCCGTGGCATCCGTGCTTTCGAGATCAACCCCGAAGAGATTGGAGAGCTCGGGCCCGATCTCCGGCTGCTCTTCCGTCCACTTGGCATATCCGAAGCGGGCCACCACCTGGTTTCCTGAAATCAGCCAGTCGAACCGTGCCAAACCGCTGAATCCGACACGCGAGCGAACCATGGGGGCCACGGAGCTTTGGAGTGCCTGGCCGAACACATCACTACCGATCTCCGGCAGACTCTGCCGGATGGAAACACTGGATCCCTCGAACGTCGTGGTGTCCCGGGCCCAGGGATACGCCGTGGGCAATCGGATGGACTGGTAGTCAAGACGAACGAAGAAATGTGCCGTGTCGGGCACGATCGCCCCGGAGAGCGAGGCACCTACCTGAATCGAACTGGCGCTGCTGTCGGCGGGATTGTCTTCTGCGGCGCCGCCCATACCCGCCGAACTGACGAAGGCATACGGACGGAAAGACACCGCGTTACCGCCTCGCTTCGTGTGTCCACTCAGTAGGGTCCCCGGGTACCCACGCCACTCATTGTCGAATCCGACGCTCATGACCTGGGCGAAGGAGAGGCCCTCTCTTTGAAACAGGGGTGCGATGGCAGGCTCCGAGGGAACCCCCGGGTGACGAAGCAGGACCTCGGGTAATCCGTCCACCCACAACTGACTGTAGGCTGGGGAAAGTCCGTTTCCACTCACGACGAAACCACTGCGACCCGCGCGAGGGGCGTCCACTGAGCTAGCCCCATCGGCGATGTTGGTCGCCCCGAGCCCCAGATCGAATTGCGAGAGCCGGCGACCGGTGAAACTCGGGCCAACCGTTGACCCGGCGAGCGCACCGGCCCAAGGGATTTCCGTCACTTCCATGATCGGGGGAGGACGGCGCTCGATCCGAGCACTGATGACGGTGGTCTGACCGGCCGCCACCGGCACTCCGAGATACCGCACCGGTTGATACCCGATCTCTTCGATCAGTACCCGATACACACCGGGCTGGAGCAGGGGGATGGAAAACCGTCCCGACCGGTCCGTCTCCACGATGGACGCTACCCTTCCGTCGGGAAGCTCGAGAGTGACCTGTACGGCGGTCAGGGGATCGTTCTCAACCGATAGGACGGCCCCTCGGAGAGCGCCGGAGGTAAGGCTCTGAGCCAGAACACGCGAATTGACCCCGAGAACGAGAATCGCACCGAGAAGACTTGAGACGAAGAACCGCCTCGAAGGATTGAACATTCAGTGCTCCCAAGGGATGTAGGATATGAACACGCCGCCATTGGTTGCAGAACGAGTGCCATGGAATAAGCCCAACGCTCGGCCGCAAATCCAGCCTTCCGGCAGAGAGGGAAACCTCCCTGCAGGGGAGTCTAGCTCAGGTGTGGTGTTTGCGCGACACTTATCGTGGAGGCTCCGCCGAAGGAGGCCAGAGGCTCACCCCATGTTCCCGATCCCGCGTTCCGCGTAGCTTCAGGCGATGTCCGCGCTCTCCTTCAGGAAACGGATTCTGATGGCCCTGCTGCTCCTTGGGGCCCTCCCCGCCTCCCTGGCGTTCGTGGGGTGGGTGGTCACGATCCGGAACGACAACCCCGCCGTGGCCGGCCGGGCGGCCTTCGAAGACCTGGGTGCCACCGGCCGTGACCTCCTGCGGGTGCTGGATTCGACCCGACTCACCGCCGAAGAACGCGCGGTCCTGAACGAGCATACATCGGCACTGAATGCGGCCCTGGCCCGGTCACAACGGGCGGAAGCATTCAGCCGGATGAAGGCGGTGGGCTACACGGTGGTCTTGGTGTCCCTGGGAAGCCTCTTCATGTATCTCGCCGTGATCATCGGGCGCAGTCTCTCGAAACAGCTCAGCGCCCCCATTGAGGAGCTGATCGGTTGGACGGGTCACATCCGACGCCAGGAACCACTCCCCGCCACGGAACTTCGCGGAGGTGCACCCGAATTCGCCTCGCTTCGGATGGCGATCCGTAACATGGCTCTCGAGCTCTATCAGGCGCGGAACGCTGAGCTCGAGGCCGAGCGGCTTCGGGCATTCCGTGAGGTGGCCCGCCGCGTCGCCCACGAGATGAAGAACCCATTGACCCCAGTGCGGCTGGCCGTGCGCCAGCTGCACGCGACGGCGACCGAGGAACAGCAAGAATCGCTCGAAGTGCTCATCGCGGAATCGGCAAGACTCGAACAGCTTGCCAGGGAGTTCGCCGAACTCGGGAGGCTTCCCGAGGGCCCCTCCGCGGAGGTTGACCTGGCGGAGCTGCTCAACGAGCTCCTCAAGACCTCGCTCCCCACCACGATGAGTTGGCGTCTCGACACCGGCCCGGATACCCCGTCGGTCATCGGACACTACGACCCGCTGAGACGCGCGCTCGGCAACCTCGTCCGCAATGCCGTCGAGGCCAACGATGGCCGGGGGCTTCTCGAAGCCCGAGTCGTGCGGGAAGGGGACGACGTGATCGTCTCCCTCGCCGACCACGGGCCGGGGATCCCTTCAGAGAAACGATCCCGCATCTTTGAGCCCTATTACACGGGCAAGGCGGATGGGACCGGTCTCGGGCTCGCCATCGTGAAACAGGTGGTCGATCACCATCACGGGACCATCGTGTTGCGTGAGACACCGGGCGGCGGGGCAACGTTCGAGCTACGACTACCGGCCGCGCCAGAAGAGGATGTCACATGACCGCACGGATCTTGATTGTTGACGACGAGGCCAACATCCGCCGGATGATTGGCGCTCTCCTCCGGTCCGAGGGGTTCGAGGTGGCTGAAGCGGCTGGGGGAAATCAGGCCCTCCTCACCCTCGACGAAATCCGCCCTGACCTCGTCCTCCTGGATTTGATGATGCCCCCAGGTCCCGGCGGTCTGGAGACCCTCGAGAAACTTCAGGAACGGGAGCCGGGCCTTCCGACGATCATGATGAGCGGGAAGGCACAACTCAACGACGCGGTCGAGGCCATCAAGCACGGGGCGTTCCAGTTTCTCGAGAAACCGCTGACACCCGAGTCGGTGTTGATCACCATTCGCGCCGCGTTGGAACTCACGAGGACGCAAGCGGAGAACCGCGCCCTTCGGTTGCAGCTCCCCGGCGCGGTCGAAATGGTGGGAACAAGCGGCACCATCCGAAAGGTTCGCGAGCTCATCGAGCAGGTGGCTCCCACGGATGCCCGCGTGCTCATCCTGGGCGAATCGGGCACCGGGAAGGAACTCGTGGCCCATGCGATTCATCGGGCCAGCCGCAGAGCCACGAAGGCCTTCATCACGGTCAACTGCGCGGCGATCCCCCGTGATCTTGTGGAATCGGAGATGTTCGGGCACGAGAAGGGCTCGTTCACAGGCGCCACCGATCGACGGCTGGGTCGGTTCGAATTGGCCCATGGGGGTACTCTGTTTCTGGATGAGGTGGGTGACCTCAGTTTGGAAGCCCAGGCCAAACTCCTCCGTGTGCTCGAGGGTGGAGAAGTCTCCCGACTGGGCTCCGAGAGGACCATGCGGGTCGATGTGCGGGTCATCGCCGCCACTAACCAGCGACTATCTGAGGCGGTCGCGGCCGGGAGTTTCCGGGAGGACCTCTACTTTCGGCTCAATGTGTTTCCGATCGAAATCTCACCCCTTCGTGCCCGCCTGAGCGATCTGAAGGAACTGGTGCCCTACCTGACCGCGAGAGCCCGGTCGCACGACACCCCGACCTTCACAGCCGAGGCGTTCGAGCTACTCAGTGCGTATGACTGGCCCGGCAACGTTCGAGAACTCGCCAATGTCGTCGAGCGACTCACCATTCTCGGCGGACGGGAAATCGACGCGTCCATGGTCGGGCAAGTCCTCCCCAAGATCCACGGAGGAAGGCGGAGTGAGGCCGGTACTCGCGACGGGGATGAGGATCCTTTCGATCGATCGCTCTCGAATTTGCTCGATGATTACGAACGGTCGCTCATCTCCAGGGCGATCACGCGAACCACAGGCAACGTCGCGGAGGCGTCGCGGTTGCTCCAAACCGATCGCGCCAACCTGTACCGGCGTATGAAGCGGCTCGGCATTTCATGAACCGGCGCGTCGCACTGGTTTTGGCGCTTCTGGCCTCGATGGCCGGACTCGCCAGGGGCCAGGACACCACGGTCATCGTGATCGACCCCAACGCCCCCGCGGTCCCGGTTCGCGTCTCGACCGGCCCGCCGGTGGAAATTGTGCGGGAGGCGGTCGCACGATACAACGACTCCACGGTGAGCCAGTTCTTTGGGTCCTTCACCGTCGCAAGCGGCACCGCGATCGAAGGCGACGTTGTCATGTATCGCGGCACGCTCCGCGTCATCGGCCGTATCACCGGACGAGTCACCATCATCAACGGGAACATCGTCCTTGGCCCACTGGGCACCGTCACGGGCGACATTCTGGTGCTCGGCGGTCGAGCCCAAATCGCCCCGAGTGCTCGGCACACGGGCACGCTCAGGGTTTTCGCCGACCCCGCCCTCGTCTCGCGCAACCCGAGCGGCAAACTCGAAATCCGGGAACGACCGCAGAGCCTCGGCGAACTCGCTGCGGCCAGGGCGAGTTTCCAGGCGGGACGCCTCAAGGCCACCATCTCGCTGGAAACCGGGCAGACGTACAATCGGGTCGAGGGCCTTCCGATCCTGGTCGGACCGACGTTCACGATGCCTACCCCCAACCAGGGCGAAGTCAAAGCGGAGCTCTGGGGGCTGCTTCGCACCGAAAAGGACGAG
Source organism: Gemmatimonadota bacterium (assembly GCA_003246755.1). Classification (GTDB taxonomy): domain Bacteria; phylum Gemmatimonadota; class Gemmatimonadetes; order Gemmatimonadales; family GWC2-71-9; genus SZUA-320. Next base: position 9,959 of record QKDC01000053.1, read on the forward strand.
ACCGACCAGTTACCGGCGTTGGGGTGGCGTTCGAGAATCGAATGGGAGTCGAAGGCTCGGGTCTCGGGTGGTGTCGGATTGCGGTGGGAGAGTGTCCTCCAATCCATCGCGGGTCGGCAACTCACCCGCGACGAGATTGGCTGGTCGTCGTTCCTCTTCCATCGTGACTACGACGACTATTTCGAGAGCAAGGGGATCGAAGGATACGCTTACGTCCGACCCGTCCCCACCGTCCGGTTGCTCGGGTCCGCCAGATACGATCGGCAACGAACCGTACCGGCTTCCGATCCGATTTCGGTGTTCCGCAACGATGAGCCTTGGCGTCCCAACACCCTCATTGACGACGGCCACTTCACCAGCCTGCGGTTTCAACTCGACGTCGACTCCCGGAACAGTACCCGAACCCCCACCGCCGGGTGGCTGGTCAGCGCATGGTTCGAGCACAGCAGCAGCGACGATGTGGCACCGATCGCGCTGCCCTCAGAACTGCGTAACCCGATCCCCACGTATCGAGGGTACGGTTTCAATCACGTTGGGTTCGACGTCAGGCACTACTCGCGAATCAACCAACTCTCCCGCGTGAATCTGCGGGCCGCGGGGGGCGGATGGCTGAGCGGAGATCCACTCCCCATCCAACACCGACTCGCCCTCGGCGGACCAGGCATACTCCCGGGGCATGCCTTCCGATCGCAAACCTGTGCCCCGACATCGTTCAGTGACCCGGCACAGTCGGGGTTCTGCGACCGGTTTCTCACGGTCCAAGCGGAAGTTCGCATCCGAGTACCGCTCTCGCTCCGGGATGTGATCGGTGCTCAAGAGTGGTACCTGGTCGATCGCTTGTTCGGGGGAGACTTGGCGGACATCGTCATCTTCGGTGATGTCGGCAAGGCGTGGCTCACGGGTGAGGGGCCCAGCCGAGTCCCCAACAACCGCATCCCCGTGTTCGGCGAGTGGGACTATGACATCGGGGCGGGACTCGACATCGGCGGACTCGCACTTTTTGTCGCGAAGTCGGTCAGCACGGATGACGCTCCACGATTCATTCTCCGACTGCAGCGGCGGTTCTAGTGCTTCGTTCCCGCCTTCTGCTCCTGCTCACGCTCATCGCGCTCCCCAGCGCTGCGGCCGCACAGCGGGCGAGAGTGCGGCTCGAGGTCACACCCTCCCAACCGATCGACGGAACCGGCATTCGAAAACCGACCATCCGGACACCCAATATCCTCCGCGACCCACGCTGGCGTGAAGCGATCCAGAGTTCGTTCCCGCTCCGAATGCGTTTCCGCATCGAAATCTGGCGCGTGCGCACCGATTGGTTCGATGCACTGGAGCGCAGTTTCGAATGGGAGGTTGTGATCCAGTACGAGCCACTCACCGATGAATACTCCAAAACGCTGATCTTCGGTGGGAGCCCCAGAGGCATCAACCGCTTTCTTTCGATCCAGGAATTGGAGCGGAACCTCGAGAGTCCCAACGAAGTGAACATCGTCCCGGGTGGCGTTGGCGAATACTACTTCGCGGGAACGCTTCAGATCCGGACACTGACCGACGAGGAAATGGAGGAGTTGGAACGATTCCTTCAGGGAGAGCCGACGTCCGCTCGCCGAGACCCCTCAGGGCCATCACTCGGTCGGTCGGCACGAAGGCTCCTTCTCCGTTTCGGGGGACTGCCCTTCCAGGAGTTGGAGGCACGGTCGGCCCGTTTCGTCGTCACCCTCCCTTGAGGGGCCAAGAGAAGTGGCTATGCCGTGAGAACGCGACGCGGCGTCATGGCCCGTAGCGCGGCCTCGCCGTAGAACATCCGGATGTACTTCGCCTGAATGACGGTGAGCCGCCGCACCGACCACGCCAGGTGGACGAAGTGCGGTTCGGCTGGAGGAATGAGCGGGTGCATCCCGCACTCGAATGGAAGGCTGTTCCCTTTACGTGTGTTACAGGTGGAGCACGCGGTCACGACGTTCCCCCATTCGTTCTTCCCGCCACGGGACAACGGCACCAGATGGTCGCGGGTCAAGCACTCGCGATGCCGGAGTTCTTGAGGAGTACGGTGACAGTACTGACACCGGTAGTCATCACGCGCGAAAAGGAAAGTGTTGGTGACTTGTCGGCGGAACCGCCTCGGGACGTGGACAAATCGAACGAGCCGAATGATGGCGGGCCTCGGTAACGTGAGGCGAGCGCTCCGAATCACGCCCTCGGGATCGGCTTCGACGATCTCGGCCTTGCCGTCAATGACCAAGCGAAGGGCCCGCCGCAGGGGCACCAACGTCAGGGGTTCATAGGAGGCATTGAGGGCGAGACAACGCACGACCGATTCTCCTTGCCGACGGCTGGGTTTCCACCATTCGTGCTGTAATTCAGACTAAACGGACCCCCGCAACCGATCAAGGGACACAGCGCCTCCCCGCGAGCCAAGTCCCAACCACACCCGGGGTCCCGGCGGCAAGCACCCTGTCTTCGATCGCTCCGGAATCGCCCGGGCCCACCTCAACGGCACAGAGATCACCCCACTTGCCCACCGTGATCGATCCGATCTCGTGATCCAACCCCAAGGCTTCAGCTCCGGCAACGGTCGCCAACCTGAGTGCCTGCGAAGCTCCAAGTCGGGCGCGAGCGAACGAGAGCTCCGCAAACAGGTCGGGTGTACCGACACTCAGCACCGAGTCCGTTCCAACCCCGACGCGGAGCCCCGCCCGCCGGAAGTCCAACAAGGGGGCCTCCCCATGCCCGTGCCTCTGGTTGCTGAGGGGGCAGTACGCGATCGACACACCTCGTTGGGCCAACAGGTCAACGTCCTCCCCGCTGACCTGGACGACGTGGATACAGAGCGTCCGAGGTCCCAGGACACCACAGGTGTCGAGCCAAGCCACCGGGGTCATGCCTTCAGCGTCGGGAAGTGGAATACCCCTGGCGCGCCAGGCCTTGGCAAACTTGCCCCGCCCCATCATCAGGGCGGACTCGTCTTTCGACTCGGCCAAGTGCAGCGCGACCGGTAAGTCGAGTTCGCCGGCGAGCCGGGTCACCGCCCGATAGAGCGGTCCGCTCACGGTGTACGGCGCATGTGGCGAGACACCGAGTCGAACGCGCGGTCCTTCGAACCGCCGAAGTCGGTCGAGGTCATCCCGGAACCCGAGCATGCACTCCTCCGCTTGATCCGGGTGCGGACCGAACACCTCGTGGTAGGCGATCCCGCTCCCACCGACCTGCTGGAGAGCCTCGATCACGGTCCCCGAATCCCCGGTATCGGCGATCGTCGTTACGCCGGAACGATGGGCTTCCCGGAGCCCCTCGATCGCCGCGGCCAGGAAGGTCTCGCGAGAGCGGACGGACTTCGCAGCCCGGACGCCAGTGATCCACGCTGGAAACCGATCCCGAGGCACATCGAGGTCGAGGCCGGTGAGTTCGAGGTGGGTATGGACATTGATCAGTCCCGGCAGGATAGCGGCGTGCGGCAGGTACGAGCTCTGCACGTCCGGAGGATCTGGCACCCTGTCGGCCGGTCCCACCGCCTGTATCCGCCCGTTGTCACCTACCAGAACGGCACCATCGCGAATGGCTGGACGATCGATGGGAAGGAGCCAGGGTGCGCTCAGGCGAACCGCGTTCACCTCAGTGGGAAGCTCCAGTGTCGGGAGGGACGAGTTCCCGCGTGTGAACCGGGCAGAACTCGCCTGGCTCGGTACCGGGGATGAAGTAGAGGAGGGCGACGTCCTCTCCCGGGCAGAACGGAGTCGCACGATACCCGGTCTTCTCGTCGATGAGGTCCACCAGGAGCCCCTCGGGCACGACCCAGTCGGCAGGTGGGGCCCGCCGAGAGTAGATGTCCTTCATCAAGGCCGTCCACGCCGGTGCGGCGAGCCTCCCGCCGGTGGCGTTGCCCATGATCTTGACCGGATTATCGAATCCCATCCAGATGCCGCCGACCAACTCCGAGGTGAATCCGACGAACCAGACATCCTTGAAGTCGTTCGTGGTTCCGGTCTTGCCCCCGGCGGGCAGGAGGAATCCCTGGGCGGTGACCGCCGGGTAGGCGGTACCGCGTCGTACGACATCGCGCAGGACGTCGAGCATGATCCAGGCATGATCGCGACCCATGACGGGCACGAGTTCGGGTTGTGCCTGCCAGAGGATGTTGCCGCCTCGGTCTTCAACCCGGAGCACCGCGATGGGGACCGCGCGGGACCCCATGTTGGCGAAGGCACTGTAGGCCGCCACCATGTCGAGGACATACACATCCGCGGCTCCGATGTGGATGGCGGGATAGGGTGGGATCCTCGTACTGAGCCCGAACGCGGCCGCTTCGCCCACCACGGCCTCTTCCCCCAGGCGCATCCCCAGTGTCACGGCCACGGTGTTCCGTGAACGATAGAGGGCCCGCCGCAGACTCATTGGCCCCTCGAAGGTGTTGTCGTAGTTCTGAGGCTCCCAGTTCGGCTCGCCTTCCAGCATGGGGATGCTGATCGGCTCGTCGACGGCCGGTTCGGACAAAGGGTAGCCGGCCCGGACCGCGGTGGAGTAGACAAAGGGCTTGAATGTCGATCCCGCCTGCCGAAGCGCCTGGGTTGCCCGATTGAACTTGGAATCCTCGAAGTCGCGCCCGCCGACCAAGGCTCGGATATACCCGGTCTTGGCCTCCATCAGGACCGCCGCCCCCTGGAGGTAGGGGCTCATGACGGGCGGTGCGTCGTCGGCCTCACGCGATTGGATGTATTCGCGGTAGGTCGTGTGGGGAAATCTGCCGTACTGCACCCCAGACTCGATGGCCTCGATTTGGGTCTCCACTGCGCGCTCGGCGGCCAGCTGCATATCGAGGTCGAGCGTGGTGAACACCCGGAGACCGGCGCGGTAGAGATCGGCGCCGAAGCGGGCATCCAACTGTTGACGGACGAACTCCACGAAGTAGTCCGCGACCCCGGCGAAGTCCGAGTGAGAAGAGAGGGTCACGGGGTATGATCGCCACGCTTCGGCGGACGCGGCGGAGAGTTTGCCATCCTCTTCGAGCAGTGTGATCACCAAGTTGCGGCGGGCAACTGCAAAGTCGGGGTTCCGACGCGGATTGTACCTCGTGGGTCCTTTGGGAATGGCGGCGAGCATCGATGCCTCGGCCACGTTGAGTTGCCTCACCTGCCGGCCGAAATAGCGCTGTGCGGCGCTCTCGACCCCGTAGGCTCGGTTCCCCAGGTTGATCTGATTGAGGTACAGCTCGAGAATCTTGTCCTTCGAGTAGTTGGCCTCGATCTCCATCGCCACCTTCATCTCCCGAATCTTCCGGGTCAAGGTTCGCTCCCGTCGATCGATGCTCTCGGGAAAGAGGTTGCCGGCCAGCTGCATCGTGATGGTCGACCAACCTTGAAAAGGTTCGCCCTTCAGCAGAGCCGGGGGAGCCCGGAGGAATGAACCAACCACCCGCCACCAATCGACGCCGCGATGCTGATAGAACCGCTTGTCCTCCACCACCAGGAACGCAGCAATGACCGCCGGCGAAATCTGGCTCAAGGGTACGACCGTCCTCCGCTGCAAACCAAAGTCGGTGATGAGCCGACCGTCGGCGGCGTAGACTCGCGAAGCCTGATCGGGGTCGTAGTTGGTGAGGCCGGCGATGGAGGGACAGCTTCCGCCCGCGCAGGCGCGGCTCCAGGCACCGAGCACCAGGGCGCTCACGAAGGCCCCGCCCGACAGGAGGATCAGGGTCAGATTCCGGTAGAGTCGGGGCGAGAGCCACCAACGTTCCTCAGGGGCAGGCCTCCGTTGCATCGATGGAAGCTAGCCCACCCTGCCTTGCCTCACCACGGGCTGACGCCTACGATTTGCAGCGATGACCAACCTCCTCGAGACACTCCAAAGTCGTGGCTTGCTGCAGGATGCGACGCCCGGCCTCACCGAGCGTTTGCAGACCGGACCCATCACAGGCTACTGCGGCTTCGATCCGACCGCCGACTCGCTGCACGTCGGCAACCTGGTCCCGGTCATGGCACTGGCCTGGCTCCAGCGGACCGGGGGCCGCCCGCTGATCGTGGTGGGTGGCGGTACAGGTATGGTTGGCGACCCGGGTGGCAAGCGCACGGAACGGCCCGTCCTCTCACTCGAGGAAGTCGACGCCAATGCGGCCTCGATCCAGACTCAGCTGGAGCGATTCCTCGAGTTCGACGGACCACGAGCCGCCAAGACCCTCAACAACGCGTCGTGGCTTCGGAGCCTGGGCTTGTTGGAGTTCCTCCGTGAAACCGGCAAGCACTTCACGGTGAACTACATGCTGCAAAAGGACTCGGTCCGATCCCGGATGGAAACCGGAATCTCCTTCACCGAGTTCAGCTACATGCTGGTGCAGGCCTATGACTTCGATCATCTGTTCGAGACGGAGGGCTGCGAGTTGCAGTTGGGTGGGAGTGATCAGTGGGGAAACATCACTGCGGGTGTGGAGCTGATTGCACGCAAGAGGCAAGCATCGGCCCACGCACTCACGCTCCCGCTCCTCACGACAGGATCGGGGGCCAAATTCGGGAAGAGTGAGGGCGAGAACATCTGGCTCGACCCGGCACGCACAAGCCCGTATCAGTTTTACCAGTTCTGGATCAATCAGGAAGACGCCGATCTGCCACGTCTCCTCCGTATGTTCACTTTTCTGGAGGAAGACCGCATCGTCCAGGCCCTTCGGGAACAGGAGGCGAACCCCTCGGCCCGATCGGGGCAGCGTCTCCTCGCCGGGGATGTCACCGCGCGGGTCCACGGTGCCGAAATCCGGGAGCGAGTCGAGGCGGCGAGCAGGATTCTTTTCGGAGGTTCACCGATACGCGAAGCCGATGCGGGTACGTTGGCTATCGTGGCGGAAGAAGTACCGCAAGCGACCGCCAGCCATGATGACCTGGGGTCGATGACCGCCGTCGAGGGTCTGGTCCGGGTTGGACTTGCCTCGTCGAAAGCCGAGGCACGCAGGGGGATCGAGGGTGGTGGCTATTCGCTAAACGGCGACAAGTTGACCGAGGACCGAACCCTCACCGCCTCGGATATCCTGCACGGTCGCTACATCCTTCTTCAACGGGGCCGCCGGCACTACGCTGTCCTCCTCATCGGCTAGTCACGCACCGAATGGGACGCGATCCAGCCGAACCTACTCAGCCGCCGCGATACACGCTCGTTCTGAGTGGTGGTGGCCTGAAGGGACTCGCGCACATCGGGGTTTTCCGGGCGCTCTGCGAGCGAGGTATACCCCCGGCGACGGTGGTCGGCAGCAGCATGGGATCGCTCATTGCAGCATCGTGGGCAAGCGGCAATTCGATCCGGGAGATGGAGGACCGCGCCCTCGCCCTCCGGCGCGGCGATGTGTTCAGGATCGCGCACGTCGATATGGCACTTCGCCGAATGCTCTCGCCGGCAGTGTATCGTCGCGACCCACTCGATCAGATCCTGAACGACCTCCTGGGAACCCGAACCTTTCAAGACCTGCCCCACCGACTCATCGTCAACACGGTCGATCTCAATTCCGGAAACCAGATTCTCTGGGGCCTCCCCGGTCTCGATGACGTCCTCGTCTCGGATGCGGTCTTCGCCTCCTGTGCCCTCCCGGGCATCCTCCCACCCAGGCGTATTCGTGGTCATCTCTGCGCCGATGGCGCGGTCATCGAGAACCTCCCGGTCCGAACGGCGGCGGCCGTCGGCGGTGGTCCAATCATCGCCGTTGACCTCGGAGGGGGACGCACTCCCCGCCACGGCATCGAGCGCACCGGCTTTGCCGCTACCTACAGCCGGGGCCTGGAACTCGTGATGGGTCGACTCGTGGAGGATTCCCTGCGCTACTGGAAGGGACCACCTCTGGTCCTCATTCGTCCACAGGTGAAGCGTGTCTCGATGTTCGCCTTCAACAGGACCCCCTTCCTCATCGCCGAAGGTTACCGGGCGACGATCGAGGCCCTCGACCGCTTACACGCTCCGCTCTTCGCACTCGAGGCCGGGATTCACCCCCGCTTCTCGGTTTCACTCCACGTGGACCGGAACCGGTGTGTTGGCTGTGGTGTCTGCGCCGGGGTGCGCCCCCATCTGTTCCGAATGACCGACGGGAAGGCCGAGCCGGTGGTGGTGTGCCAACCGTGGGAACCTGTCAGCGACGTGATCGAGCGCATGTGCCCGGTGGGCGCGATCAGGACGGAGATCCTCGAACAGGGTGGGTAATGCCTGTCGCCTTGAGTAAGGCCTGGAGTCGATGCATATAGGTGTGTTCACGCAGGACCCTGCGTCGGGCGTTCGCTCCCAGGACCTCCGCGAGGGGAGGGTGATGCAGGATCGCCTCGACCTGGGACTTCAGTTCCTCCACCGAGCGAAACACATCCAACTCCTCCCCAGGTTCGAACCAGAGGTGCAGATCGCCCCGGGCATCGACGACCTGTGGAACGCCGATGGCGGCGATTTCGAAGAGTCGCTGATTGCAGCTCGCTTCCCCTCCACCAGTCTCCTCCGCTGAGTGGTGAATGTTGACGGCAACCGACGCCCCGGCATAGGCGCGCACGAACTCCTCCGTCGCAACTGTTTCACCACGGCAATAGTCACGAAGGGCTGTTTGACGCCAACCGGGACCCCAGAGCGCCAGCCCGAACTCCACGAGTTGCGCGAGCAGCAGTTCCCGTCGCCGCGTCGCCCGACCTGCAAACACAACGTTCGCACGGTATTGCTGCCCGCGTTCGGGATCGGGGCGATAGACGGACGGGTCACACGCGAGCGGTAGCAGAGTCACGGGGCGGCCGAGTCGTGACTCGAGATGGGTGGCGATGTCGGTACCGACGGCGAAGAGATGGTTGTACGACTCCGCGTCCTCCGCCAGGCGCTCGTGTTCTCTGAGATGGTCCGGAAACCAGTTCGCCCAGGTCAACTGGCTCCCTCTCCGCATCTGGTGCAGGGTGTCGGCCTCGGTGGGCGGAGTCCCGATCACCAGAACGAGATCGGGGGCGGTGTCACCACTCAAGGCACGTTCCAGTTCGCCTGGCCATCCACGACGACGAAAGAACAGTCCCTTCCCTCCCGCTTGCAGCAGGTTCACGGCAGTGACCCGGCAGCCGAGGCGTTCGAGAGCACGCTTGCGCTGGGTGCCGTGGGCGTGATGCGCATCGTCGAAGGCCGTCACGAGGACGACGGAGGGGCCTGTCATCGGGTGAACGACTCCTCCGGTGAGAGAAACTGCAGGTCGTGAAGCCGCCGATAGAGCCCGTCCCAATCATGGAGTTCCAGGTGACTGCCTCGTTCGACGATGCGTCCCTCATCGAGTACCAGGATCAGATCGGCGTGACGGACCGTCGGGAGCCGATGGGCGATCACGAGCACGGTACGATCGCACATGAGACGGTCGATCGCTTGCTGGACGAGGCGCTCGGATTCGGTGTCGAGGGCACTGGTCGCTTCATCGAGAATCAAGATGGGTGCATCCCGGAGCAGGGCCCGGGCGATGGCCAATCGCTGGCGCTGACCCCCCGAGAGCCTCGTGCCTCGCTCCCCAATGCGGGTCTCGAAACCCTCGGGGAGGCGCTCGATGAACTCCATGGCGTTGGCGGCTTCGGCGGCCGAGGCGACCTGAGCCCGTGACGCGGTGTCACAACCGTAGGCGATATTCGCATGCACGGTGTCGTTGAGGAGAACCGTATCCTGTCCGACGACAGCGAGGAGCGATCGTAGCGATCGTCGGGACAGGTCCGACAGCGGAACACCGTCCATCCGGATCTCACCCGACGTCGGCTCGAAGAATCGGGGGAGGAGTTCCGCAATCGTCGTCTTACCAGCTCCAGAGGGACCAACCAGGGCCACGACCTGGCCTTTCTCCAGGACGAACGACACATCGTCGAGTACCTGAACTCCAGACGGGTAACGGAACGACACGTGAGAGAACTCTATGTGGTGGTTGAACCGCGCCTCACGCTCCCCGGGCTTGGGTTGTTCGACCACCGACAAATCGGTGAGTCGAAATACCCTCGTTGCACTGGCCACGGCGCTCGACCATTGAGCCGGGAACTGGGTGAGATGCTTGAGCGGGGAAGTGATCTTGAGAGCGGCAAGCAGGAAGACGATGGTGACTTCAGGCCCGAGTGTCGTCCCCGTGATGGAGGGGACGGTGGCCGCCCAGATGACGAGAATGAGGACGAACCCCGCGAACACCTCGGTCACCGGCTGGGTCAACTGCGAGAATCGCTCGGTCCGGATCACGCGTTTGCGATATCGCTCGGCCTGTGCTTCGAATCGGGCGGCCTCCCGCGGCTCCGTCCCGGAGGCACGGAGGAGACGCATCGCACTGAGCTGCTCATTGGCCAGACTGGTCAGTTCGCCTCGTTCCTCGACCCATTCGGCGGCATGACGCCGGAGTTGCTTGAGCACCATCTGCACACCGAATAGGAGAATCGGCACAGTTGCCAGGGTGAGGAGGGTCAGACGCCAGGAGATGGAGGTCAGAATCCCCATCGTCACGATCAGCACGGCAGTGTTGGTGATGAAGGATGCAAAGGCGGCGGTGACCGCAACCTTCACCTGATCGGTATCCGCCACCAAGGTCGAGAGAATGTTCCCAACCCGACTGCTCTGGAAGAATCCGAGATCGACCAGGAGAAGGTGTCTGAACACCCGGGTCCTGAGATCTTTGACGACACCCTCCTGAATGCGGGTTCGAATCTGGGTCGAGGCGTAGCCGAAGAGATTCTTGAGGAGGAGCGCACCGCCCAGAAACACGACCATCCGCAAGGCAGCCCCCAGCGGTGTCGTGCCAACGAGGAGTGGCCCTAGGATGCGGTCCACCGCCGATTCGAGCGCTGTTCCTCCGGCCGTAAGAGGACCAGCAGTACCGAACAGATGTTTGAGGAAGGGAATCAGGACGACGATACTCGTCCCATCGAAGAGCGCCGCGAGAGCGGCGGTACCCATCCCGGCCGCGAAGAGCCCCCGGTACGGTCGAAGCAGGCCAAAGAGGCGTCGGTCGGTCGTCACGACAGCAAGGTAGACAGTTACATTGT
>QKDC01000176.1 GCA_003246755.1 Gemmatimonadota bacterium
ATGAAGTTTTCAGCGAGCATCCCAAATCCATGCAGGACCACCCACAGCGATTCGATGTGTGCCGTTCCCCCCATCGTGGCATACCGTGCCGAACGAGGGACTTCGATCCGGTGCAGCACCGGAGGGACTATGGCCGTGTCCGTCATGGCCGGTATACCCCCCAGCACTCGCGAAATACGTTACTGATCTCACCGAGTGTCGCTCGGACACGTACGGCCTCGATGACGACCTCCATCAGTGGGGCGGAACCCCGGGCTGCTTCGCTGAGCTGGGAGAGCGCCGCAGCGACCTTCGACTCATCCCTCGAAGCACGGCAACGGGCAAGTCTCTCCAATTGACGTTCCGCAAGTCCGGGATAGTCGGGGACTGATATCGGGGCAGCCGGTGAGGAGTCGGCGAATTGATTGACTCCGACGATGACCTGCTCCCCTGCCTCGACCTCGCGAAGGGCCTGATAGGCGCTCCGCGCAATCGCCTCCTGGAAGAACCCGTGTTCAACTGCCCGCACCGCGCCCCCCATCCCATCCACCTGCTCGATCAGGGCGCGTGCCTCTTTTTCGATACGATCGGTGTCTTGCTCCACGAGAGGACTCCCACCCAGTGGATCGACCATCGTTGTGAGGCCGCTCTCGAACGCGAGGATCTGCTGGGTGCGAAGCGCCAGTGTCGCTGCCTCCTCACTCGGCAACGAGAGGGCCTCGTCGTAGCCATTCGTGTGGAGGGACTGTGTCCCACCGAGAATCGCCGCGAGGGCCTGGACCGTGACCCGCACCACGTTATTCAGTGGTTGATGTGCCTGGAGGGTCACGCCTCCGGTCTGGGTGTGGAACCTGAGCCGGCAACTCGCATCGTCGGCTTCAAAGCGTTCGCGCATGAGGTGCGCCCACAGGCGTCGCGCCGCTCTGAACTTGGCAACTTCCTCGAAGAGGTTGTTGTGAGCCGCGAAAAAGAAGGAGAGTCTCGGAGCAAAGCTCGCCAGAGGCACCCCCGCTTCCAGGGTGCGGCCCACATACTCAAGCCCGTTCGCCAAAGTGAAGGCGACCTCCTGCACCGCCGTGGCTCCGGCTTCACGCATGTGGTAACCGCTGATGGAGATCGGATTGATACCCATCTCCTGCTCGACGGTGAACCGCACGATGTCCGTCACCAGGCGAAGCGATGGCTCGGCAGGGAAGACGTAGGTGCCCCGCGCGACGTACTCCTTGAGAATGTCGTTCTGGATCGTCCCGGTGAGCGCACGCCGGGAGACGCCTTGCTCTTCACCGACTACGACATACATCGCCAGGAGGATGGTGGCGGTAGCATTGATGGTCATGGACGTGGACACCCGATCCAGCGGGATGCCCTCAAAGAGATCGGCCAGGTCGTCGACGGTGTCGATGGCTACTCCGACACGACCCACTTCACCCACTGCCATGGGATGATCTGAATCGTATCCCATCTGCGTGGGCAAATCGAACGCGGTGGAGAGACCGGTTTGTCCCGCGTCGAGCAGCGCCCTGAACCTTGCGTTGGTCTCTTCGGCGGTTCCGAACCCGGCATACTGGCGCATGGTCCAGGGTCTGCCGGTATACATCGTGGGGTAGATACCCCGGGTGAAGGGGAACTCACCCGCCGCGCTGCGGTCGCTCACTCGGGCTCGTTCCGGAGCATGTCGACGACGAATTCCACATCCTTCTTCGATCCGATGACCAGCGGCGTCCGCTGGTGCAGTTCTTCAGGCTGGATATCCAGGATCCGGGTCATCCCGTTGGTGGCCGCGCCGCCGGCCTGCTCCGCAATCAGGGCCATCGGGTTGGCCTCATAGGAGAGGCGCAGCTTGCCCTTGGGATTCCTGGTGTCGGAAGGATAGAGGAAGACGCCTCCGGCAATGAGATTCCGATGGAAGTCGGCGACCAGTGACCCGATGTACCGACTGTTCTTCGCCGCCATGACTTCGGGCCGTTCTCCATGGAACGCACGCACGGCCTTCTGTGCCCCCTTGGTCCAGCGAGGGAAGTTGCTCTCATTGACACTCAGGTATTTCCCTGTTTCCGGCATGGTGATGTAGTGGTGTGAGAGGAGGAATTCGCCGACGGTGGGGTCGAGGGTGAACCCATGGACCCCGGCGCCGGTGGTATAGACGAGCATCACACTGGAACCGTACATCACATACCCCGCCGCCACCTGCTGATTCCCCGGCTGGAGCACGTCCATGATGTCCGGTTCGCCATCACTCACGCGCCGGTAGATGCTGAAAATGGTTCCCACGGAACCATTCACGTCGATGTTGGACGAACCATCGAGTGGGTCGATGAGGACCGCGTATCGCGCCTCACTACCCGAACTGATCTGCGTCGGCAGCTCATCTTCTTCCGAAGCGAGCACACACACCCGACCCGCGGCGGCCAACGCACTTTTCATGCACTCGTTGGCGAAGACGTCGAGCTTTTGCTGCTCCTCGCCCTGAACGTTCACGTCCCCCGCCGAGCCGAGAATGTCGACCAGACCTGCGCGACGGATGGCGGCCGCAACCAACTTGGTGCCGAGCGCGACATCGTAGAGGAGGTTGGTCAACTCGCCCGTTGCCTGTGGATGCTGGCGTTCCTGTTCGAGAATGAATGACTCGATCGTGGTGACAGCAGTTGGTCGTTTCACCGTGCCTCCTGAAGAATGCCCGTCCCTGCGGCTGCCAATACGAATTCCTCCCGACGGTCCCCCCCCATCACCTCCATCACCGAACCATCGGTCCACACCGTCACCGTGCCGTCCCGATCGGTTCGCCAGAGCGAGGCCCCAACCGTCGAGAGATTCCCGAGCGCCTCTTTCGAGGGGTGGCCGTAGCCGTTCCGGCCAACGCTGATCACCGCCACCGCCGGGGCGAGTTCGCCCACCCACTCCGCTCCCGAGGCCAACCGGGATCCATGATGACCCACCTTGAGCAGGCTCACCGGCCCCACCTGCCCGCGCAATGACGCCTCGACAGGATGGCCGGCATCACCCGCAAAGACTGCGCGAAAGTTCCCATACTCCAGCAGCAGCACCAGTGAGTCTTCGTTCAAGTCCTCGCGCCAGGCGGCCCACAAGGTATCGGGGTGGAGCACCGTGACGGCCAAGCCATCGATCGACCAGCGCTCCCCACGCCGTGCTTCGTGCCACTCGGTGCCCTCTGCTCCGATACGATCGAGCAAGGAGAGGTAGAGGGAATCGTCCACCGGGACCGCCGGATCGAGGACAGCCTCTATGCCTAGACGATCGAAGACCCCTTCCGTTCCTCCGATATGATCGGCATGCGCGTGGGAAATGACCAGGACTGCAATGCTGGACACCCGTTTCCGGAGGAGAAATGGGGCGACGACCCTGCGTCCAGCATTGCCTCCCCGATCCGCCGGCCCCGCGTCGATCATGAGCCAGCGACCCTGCGGCGTCCGTATGACCGCGGCATCTCCCTGGCCCACATCGAGGTGATATAACGTAAGTCCCGGGCGAGATGGACCCAAATCGGATCCCAGACCAATCAGGAGACCACCCCACAGCAACGCGCACCCCATCACGGCCAGCCTCCGCGCCGCCTCCCGGCTCGTCGAGCGCCGACTCAGCACCCACGAAACGCCAGCGAGGAGGATGATCCAGGGGATGGCGCTCACGCCAACGGGATCGACCAATATCGCTCCACCAGGGAGCCCGGCACCCGAGCGCGCCAGCGCCTCCAATGCGGCCAACCCGAGTCTCCCTGAGGCCGCCAACGAGAGGGAGACTCCGGGCATGATGGAAGAGAGTCCAAGACTGAGAAAGACCGCGGGCACGGTGAGTCCAGCGAGGGGAATAGCGACGAAGTTCAGCCCAATACCAACAACCGCAATCGTTCCGAACACCGCCGCCGTCAGGGGAGCTGCCGCAAGGGTGGCCCCGAGCGAAGCAAAAGCCAGGCGGACAAACGGATGACGGCCGATCACCGAATCACTCCAACGGGTGAATCGCGTCACACCCCAGATCGTCGACACGGACAACCAGGCACCGACATCCCGTACCGCCCAAGGGTCGATCAGCATGACCACCAAGCAACACACCGCGAGGAGTGGGGTGGGTTGGAGGCGGCGCTGACGCAGCGTTGCGAGCCCGACCATCGTCATCAAGACCACGGCGCGAGTCGCGGGTGGAGGCCAACCGAGAAACCTGACATACAGCACCGCGACAACAAGGGACACCGCGCGTGCGGCGGTGGACCGGACTCTGAGCACGCGTACGAAGACAAAGACCCAGCCCGCCAGGAGGCCAACATGAAAGCCGCTGATCGCGAGGAGGTGCACCAGACCTGACCGCGCGAAGGCGTCCCGAAGCACGGGGTCGAGTTGGTGACGACGTCCGAGCACGAGTGCCTCGACCATCGGTGCACGCGCGCCGTACAGACGTTCCGCAACCGTGACAATGGACCCACGCAAACTCTGAATCCGCTCGCCCGCCCCTTGGGTTGAAGGAGCAATGCGCTGCGCAACCAGCACACCGTCTGGACGACCCCCGCGACCGGGGCGCACCACCCAACGACCCCGGATGTGCACTCTCTGCCCGGCACCCCATTCTTCTTGTCCGGCCCACCTGACGGATATGGCACCGGAGCACTTTTTCTCGGCCCCGACCGGGACCGCAGAGACCATCCCTTCGCGACCGGGGTCCTGCAGACGGACCTCAATCGACACGGGCCCCGCTGGCAGGAGTCCGCTGCAGCGAGTGGCATCGAACAGCCGGGCAGCCGTCCCATGCCCCATCCCGAGGACTACCGCCGCAACGAGGAGCGTAACGGTCCTGTGACCGAGTACCACGGCCACCACGAGGAGGACACTCGCATGGAGAACCTCCGCGATACCCAAGAGGCCGGTCACCAGACCGGCCCCGAAACACGCCGTGAAGAGAACGATGGGGCGCGGGATCACCGCGCCGAGGGCTCAGAACAACGCCAAGGATCGCGAGGCCAGCACCGTCCCGGTGAACGTCGAACCGGTAGTACCCGTGAGCCGCACGTGGTGGTACTGGCCGACGCTCCTCGGTGGGAGATCCACCAACACCAGATGATTCCCCCGCGTCCTGGCCAGAAGGAGGTTCCCCCTCTTGGCAGGGCGCTCGACCAAGGCTTCGTGAACGCTCCCGACCCGGGCGAGGTTGCGCCCTGTGGCTTGACCTCGCACCACGGCAATGAGTCGCTGG
>QKDC01000042.1 GCA_003246755.1 Gemmatimonadota bacterium
CCGGCTCAGCGGGACCGACGTGCGGCGCGCCGGCGATCATATAGATACGCGACGTCTCGGGGATGGGCGCGTCGCGGCGTCCGTCGGGCGTCACATGGATGAGCGCCGCTCCGCGGTTGCTGTACTCGCTGGCCGTGTTCACGTAGAAAATGCGCGGGACCACTCCGTCGCGGCGGGCCCGGTCCAGCAGCCCCTCCGCACGTCCCGTGAAGGGGTCCCGCTGCGGGACATCGGTGAAGGGAAAGCGATCGTTCGGAACGGGCATCCCTCGGTACCCTGCGCCGACGGTCGGCTGACCAAAACGATGGTTGAACCATCCACCGCCTCCGCCGGCGATCATCGGGATGAGCCCGTCGAACACGATCTGGCCGCTCTCGTCGGCGTTGAATCCCTGGTAGACGAGGTCCCGGAGGAAACGGCCACTCTGCGACCACCCCCAGGCCATGGCCCTCTCGGCGGATACGAGGGGATCGCGCCCGCTTCGGGCGTGGGACACGAAGTCCCGGATCGCGGCGAACCCGAGACCGACCACCGGGGGGTCCGTACTGGTGAAAATGAGGCGGTAGCGGGGGCCCTCCTGGAAGCCTCCCCTCAGGTACACCAGCGTACTGTCGGGCACCGGGATGCCGTTCTCGATCCGGCCGAAGCCCCACTGGTCACGGGGAATCTCCACGAAC
This sequence comes from Gemmatimonadota bacterium, assembly GCA_003246755.1. Lineage (GTDB taxonomy): Bacteria > Gemmatimonadota > Gemmatimonadetes > Gemmatimonadales > GWC2-71-9 > SZUA-320. The sequence goes on from QKDC01000042.1 coordinate 678, forward strand.
GGGCCGCCGATTTCCTCGCGGACCTCGAGCCGGTGTTCCGGGCTGTCCAGGTCCACCGCCCAGTAGGGTGCCGGAAGCGTGGCCCAGGCCGTGGCCTCGGAGATGCCGTGGGACACCTGGCCGCGGATCGGTCCATCCGCCCCCCGGGCAACGGGAGCGAACATCCGGAGCGCCCTCCCTTCGCCTACCGCGACCTCCCACCCCACCGCGGCCAGCGTGAAGCCCTCCTCCGCCGCGAAACGGTCCAGGCTCCGAAGACCGGTGGACCGATCCCGGAAGTCGCTGCCGCCGCCCCGATTCACGATCTCCACGAAGAGGGTCCCGTTCCCGCGTGTCTGATCCACCGGGCGCAGGATCTGGATGTCCGACGAGAACAGGACACGTCCGTCCGGTTCCCGCGGCGCCAGGGCCAGGTCCACGATCCCCTGGTTCGCCGGTAGATTCGGGTCGACCAGGAAGTAGGCCCGACCCGTGATCACCTCGTACGGGCCCGCCGCTCCCAGGGACTGCCCCCCCATGAAGGGTGTCCGAGACACCACCTCGATCCGGATCAATTCGCTGGAGGCCGGAGTGGCCGCGGCCAGAAGGGCAGCCAGCAGAGCAATGAACCGGACCGCGGCGCGGGGACGGCCGGGTCGGACCCTCAGTGGGCGCAGGCGATCCACGAGCAGACTCCGGGGAGGGGAGAAGAATCCGGCCAGGATGGTGGTGGGGGTGTGGAGTGGGCCATCGGCTTCCGGAGAGGTCAGCGCCCTCCGGTCACACGCAGGAAGAACTCCGTGGTCTCCGTGAAATAGCGCGCAAACTCCCGGCGTGTCGCCTCGTCGGTGGGCACGTGGTTCGTCCGGGGAAAGGACGTCTCCACCTGGAATCCAGCCGCATCGAGACTGGCGGCAAACTGCTCGGCGATGGGATGGCGACGATCCAGGGTGCCGCACATCACGAAGAACGGGATGTCCTCGGCACCGGGTTGGGGCCGAAGCCCCGCCACCTGGGCCGCCCTCGATGTGAACATGCGCTGCCGCCCCTCGAGTCCGGCAGCGTTGCCGGGCGACGCTAGATACGTAGCGGGATCATCGATCGATCCGATGACGTCGACCAGGAGCCGTCCGTCCGGGGTCGTCCAGCTTCCGGGCGCGAGGGGGGCGACGGCTTCGACGAGTTCCGGCCAACCGAAGGCGAACCGATGCGCGAACTGGCCGCCCATGGAGTACCCGGTCAACAGGATCTTTGGGTGCAGCCTGTACTCGCCAGCCAACTCCGTCAGGATGGCCTCGAGGAAGTGACCCTCACCCAGGATCGGGAACGAGGTGGCGAGGCCGTCTTCGTTCGAGAAGGTGGGCGACACGACGATCGCATCGAGCCCCAGTTGGTCCGCTACGCTGCGTATACCGGAAGCCATGAAGAACGTCCTGCCGCCGCCACCATACCCGTGGACGACCACGACAAGCCAGTACGTGCGATCGGGATTGAACTCGGCCGGCAACCGCACGAAGTACTCACGCTCCGCACCGTCGTGCGTGATGGTGCGGGAAATGGGTTCGTCCGGCTGAATCTGCGCCAGCGTGGGCATGGCGGTGACCAGCAGGAGCCCGATGATTGCCAGGAATCGTTTCATCTCGCCACCAATCCTCGGTATGCCGCCGCCCTGACCGAGGTCGTGCCCGATGCGGTGGCGGCCGTCCAGTGCGCTCTGAATGCGGGTGCGGATGTCGCTCATGGGGCCGAGTCCGCCGAATTCGGCCAATCTCCGGGGCTGCATGGCGACGGCGCAAGGAGGACGATGGTACGGGATCGGTCGTTGGGTCGGCCGACCCGAACGGAGCTTCGGCGCTCCGGAACTGTGGCACCGTGTGTTCAACTCGGCTCGATATTGGGCCCTTTTACCCCGGCAGCTTCCGGCATCGATGTCGGAAAAGAACGGCAGATCGTGCCCTCTACCAATGAGTTAGACGTGTTCTTGCCGTAATGCGGCTTTACTGGTCACCGATTTGTCAGCAGGGGGGTGCGTCAGCAGAATTCCGAGTCGTCAGGATGGCCACTTAGGGCCGCCGCGGGGCGTAGCAGGATGTCGTACGCGGATCAGGGGTGGGTCGGATCAGCGGGTTGAAGACAACGACGTCTAACAAACGAGTACCGCCTTCGCTCACTCCGTTCGCTCCGGGGGACACGGCGCGCATAGCGCGCTGCGTCGGTACTCTTGAACGTTATGTGACATGTGTCTTCGGGCCGGGCTCTGAGGACCAGCTCAGTACGCATTGAGTTACGTGTTGCCAAAATGTCGTTACATCTGCAACCAGGGAACGGGTCGAAGACATGCCATCGCCTATTCCTTGCCTTTTGTTGAATGCATTTTGAACCTTGGCACCAGGTGGTTGGCTGTCCAGGCAAATCCCACTTTCCGGAGCCGCGCTAGATGGCTTCCAGACTCTCGGTTCTTATTTCGGAGTTGAAGAGAAGGAAGGTCTACCACGTGGCGACGGTCTACGTGATCGTGGGCCTCGGAATCCTGGGTGCTGCTGAAGTTATCTTGGATCCGCTTGGGTTGGGCGCCCTCCGGCCCTTCATCGTGATCATGGTCCTTCTAGGCTTCCCCATCGCTCTCGTCCTGGCCTGGGCCTATGAGTTGAAGCCCGAGGAGCCGAGAGAGACCGAGCCAACCAAAGTGCCGGCCATCGACACATCAGGGGATGTGCCGCGGAAGTCCATCGTCGTCCTTCCCTTCGACAACATGAGCCCCGATCCAGGGGACGCGTACTTCAGCGATGGCTTGACAGAAGAGATCATTGCCAAGCTCTCCAACTTGCGGTCTCTCAGGGTGATTTCTCGAAGCTCAGCGATGGTGTTGAAAGGCACGCAAAAAGACGTACGGACCATCGGGAAGGAGTTGGATGTCCAGTACCTTCTTGAAGGAAGCGTTCGGAAGGCCGGGAACAGCCTTCGCATCACGGCTCAGCTTATTGATGCTGGGACCGACGCCCATCTGTGGGCTGAGCGGTACGATGGCGTGCTAGATGACGTGTTCGAAATTCAGGAGACGGTGTCTCAGTCCATCGTAGAGGCACTCAACCTGACACTCACCTCCAAGGAACAGGAAAGGCTTGTTGAGAGGCCAATCCATGAAGTTCATGCATACGAGTGCTACCTAAGAGCGCGGATCGACATCCACAAGGGCACCGCCGAGTCACTGGAAAGGGCGCTTCACCACCTCGAGGCAGGGCTAGAGATACTGGGTGAGAACGAGCTTCTCTATGAGGGCCTGGCCGAGTTGAACCTGACGAAGTACGAGTACGGCGAATACGAGGAAGAGACGCTGCAGCAGGCGGAAGAGTTCGGTGCAAAAGTGATGGCGCTGCGGCCTGATTCCGCGAGCAGCCACTACTTGAAGGGGAGGATCGAGCGGTTCAGGGGAAGTCCCATCAGAGCCGCGCAACACTATGAAATGGCGTTGGAGATTGATCCGAACCATCCGGGGGCTCTCTGTTGGCTCTCGGTCCTCTATTCCACCCAGGCAGGGAGACCATCAGCAGCCGACACTCTCGTGAAACGTCTCCTGGCAATCGATCCACTCTCGCCCTTGGTGAGGTTTTTCGTGGGCTGGTATCACTGGATGTCGGGGCGTCTCGAAGAGGCGTTAGCAATGTTGGATCGAGGCCTCGAGTTAGAGCCCGACTTCCTCTTTGCATACCTGCTCCGAGCCCATGTATTGATGTGGCAGGAACGCCGTGAGGAGACGTTAGAGCTCGTGGCTCCAATTGCCCGACGCGATCCGCGCGATCACTTCGCCGATTGGGCCGTCCTGCTCGAATGTGCCTTGGCTCGAGACAGGGCTGGAGCCGTGGAGGCTTTATCCGAAGAAACGAGGAGGTTCTACTGGCATGACCCGGAGGCACCTGCGCTCATGGCCCCCGTATATGCGCTGGCGGGCGCGAAGGAAGAAGCTCTGAACTGGCTGGAACGAGCGGTCGAGCGTGGTTGGATAAACTATCCCCTCTTCGCCCATCAGGACCCGCTTCTCAAGAACATCCGTGGCGAGGCGCGCTTCAAGGAGTTGATGGTGGAAGTGAAAGCCAAATGGGAGAGCTTCGAGGTCTAAAGTCAGGCCCACGCCCCCTCCTGCCTCGCCTGAAAGAGCGGTGATCTGCTCGCCTGCAACGAGACCAGGCCGAGCTTGAGGTCTTGGCCAACCGGAAGATCCGAGGGAGGTCAGAAGTGTGTCGTCGAGCACGACAAACGTCACCAAACACCTATCAGGCCCCCCTGAGTCAAGAGCGCGGATGTTCCCCGACCGCGGTGCAGGGCAGCGCGGAGCTGAGGCATTGTGCGGGTCCTCGGGCGGCTGACTTCATTTCCGATTGCTGGGTGCGGAGCATGAGAGCTCTGCACCAAACACCTATCGAGGGTCGCCCGGCGTGGGAACGCCGGTGCAGAGGAGGCGCGGCCTCCTGTGCGCCCTAGAAACCGATCTGTGCCCTCGTGCCGG
>QKDC01000122.1 GCA_003246755.1 Gemmatimonadota bacterium
GGCGGCACCCTTCCGGCAGGCTGGCACATGAGACTCGATCGGGCAAACGCCGTAGCCGCAGACGTTAAGCTCGTCACGATGGGCCCTGGACTCCATGCCACGCTCGGGCCCTCAGGCATCTTCTGGCAGAACAGCAGCACTGCGAACGGCGCCTACCACGCCGTGGCCACCTTCACCCGGACCAAGGCTCCGCAGCACCCAGAGGCTTATGGCCTCTTCGTCGGCGGCAAAGACCTCGAGGGAGCCGACCAGAGTTATGTCTACTTCCTGGTGCGTGGCAACGGGTCCTACCTCATCAAGCGGCGAACGGGTGCGACGACCGCGAATATCAGTGAGGGATGGACTGAGCACGAAGCTGCAACGAAGGCAGATGACTCGGGTAAGGCCACCGACCGGCTCGAGATCCTGGTTCAAAACGGCAAGGCTACCTTCAGCATCAACGGGACGGCGGTCTACTCGGCTGAGCTCGGTAACCTGGACGGGATCACTGGGTTACGGGTGAACCACAATCTCGACGTCCACATCGCGGGGTTCGGGCTCCACGCGATGTGACCATGCGGTGGCTCGAAGCGATCTTGCAGGAAAGGGCTCTCCTTTGGGGAGCCCTTCGTCTTTGGGTTACCCCACCTTGATTTCGGTCCAGATCCGATCCCAGAGCGCAGTTCCTTCAGCCAGGTCTTCCTGGTACTCGAGGCGGGCGAATTCCTCCGGGGTAGGGGTGAGCGCGACCCGTGTCTGAAGTGGGATGGCTCCAGCGTTGGGGGATCCATAGCCCGATCGATCACTGATCCCTGCAGCGACTTCCGGACGCAGGATGAAGTTGAGAAAGGCATGGGCTGCTTTGGGATGGCGGGCGGACCTGGGAATCGCCATCGAATCGAGGTACATCATACTCCCCTCACGCGGAATCTCGAACGACACGTCGGGTTCCTCCGTTCGAGCCTGCGCCGTGTCGCCGTTCCAGAGCTGAGCGATCCAGACATCCCCGGCGATCAGTTGGTCCTTGACGGGCGCCGAGACGAAGGACTTCAGGTTCTGCTTGGCACGGATGGCGTCGGCCTTGGCTTGGGCCAGTTGCCCGGGATCCGTGGAATTCCCCGAATATCCACGGTATTTGAGCCAGCACCCGATCACGTCCCGCATGTCATCTGGCTGGGTCATCTTCCCCCGATAGGTCTCATCGAGGAAGACACCCCAGCTGTCAGGGGCGGGATCGACCAGGTCGGCCCGATAGGCGATCCCGGTGAGGCCCCACAGCCACGGCACGGTGTACCGGTTCTCCGGATCGAACGACCGACCCAAGAACTCGGGCGACAGGTTTCCCCAATTCGTGAGGACACTTCGGTCAATGGGTGCCAGCAGGTCGAACGCTCGCAATACGTCCACCGCATACCCGGTTGGGCAGATCAAGTCGTATCCACGAGCCCCTGCCTGCAACTTGGCGAGGAGGTCTTCGTTGCTCTCGTACGTGTCATAGATGACCCGGACACCAAATTCATTCTCGAAATCGGAGACCGTTGTCGCACCGATGTAGTCCGACCAATTGTAGATCGTCAGTTCGTCTTCCAGCGCACCGACACCCACCATCTGCTCTTCCGGTTCCCTTGTCCGCCTGGGCCCACAGGCGGTAAGCGCAGCTCCCATCCCGAGGCTCATTCCAGCCGTGAGACCCTGCCCGATGAATTCGCGACGCGTCCACCCTTTGGTCATTCGGTACCCCTCCGACTGATCCAGTCAGCTAGATAGATGAGCAGAGTCGTTACGGCCAGCACGACGGCACTCACTGCGTTGACCGTGGGTTCGATGGTGCGCCGCACCATGCCATAGACCACAACCGGGAGTGTGGATGTGCCGCTCCCTGTCACAAACGAAGTAATCACGTAATCGTCGAACGACAGCGTGAAGGCCAGCAGTCCTCCGGCAACCACGCCGGGCATCAGCTGGGGAATCGTCACGCGAATCAGAGTAGTGAACTCATCGGCTCCGAGGGTCAGTGCCGCCTCTTCGAGACTGCGATCCATTCCGGCCAGCCGGGCCCCGATAATCACGGTGACGAAGGAGATACTAAAAGCGACATGCGCGATGAGTATCGTCACCCGGCCGAGCGAGACGTTGAGTGCCGCGAACAGGGCGAGCAGGGAAATCCCGACCACGATCTCCGGGGTCACGAGGGGCACGTACATCGCGCTCTCCAGCGTGGCTCGCCCTCGAAACCGGTAGCGGTGAAGCGCCAAGGCGAGCGCGGTCCCCAGGACCGTCGAGATAATCGCCGAGACGAGCCCGATCTGCAAACTCAACGAGAGACCTCGGAGGATATCAGGGCGGTTGATCATGGCCCGGTACCAATCGAGCGTGAACCCCGCCCACCCCGCGGAGAAGCGCGATGCGTTGAAGGAGAACGCCACCAAGATCAGAATCGGGAGGTGAAGAAAGAGGAGGACACTCCCCGTCACGCCTCCCAGCCATCGTGGAAGACGACCGGTCATCCGGCGTCCTGAAGCGCCGTGGTCACCTCGCCGCGACCCGATCTGAGATAGACCAGCACGCCAATGAGAACGACCCCCATCACCACGAATGATGCGGCCGACCCGAAAGGCCAGTTCCTCGCGGCCCCAAACTGGTTCTGTACCAGATTTCCGATGAGCATCTGCTTTGCGCCCCCCAGAAGGTCCGAAGGGATGAAGGACCCGAGTGCGGGAACGAACACGAGAAGAGACCCGGCGACGACACCCGGACCCGACAAGGGCAAGATGATCCGGCGGAAGCGCGCGGCCGGCTTCGCTCCAAGCACTTCCGCTGCTTCGAGAATGGAGTTCGGGAGTCGCTCCAGGGATGCGTATATAGGGAGTATCATGAACGGGAGGAAGGTGTAGACCAGACCGACCATCACCGCGAAGGGCGTATAGAGCATCACGATCGGCTCGGTGATGACTCCGATGCGCATGAGCGTCGTGTTGATCAACCCTGTGTCTCGCATCAGAAAGATCATCGCGAAAGTCCTGACCAGAAAGCTGGTCCAGAACGGCATGATCACGAGCAGGAGCAGAATGTGTTTCCATCGCCGCGCTCGAGAGATGGCAAACGCGACGGGGTAGCCAAGCAGAAGGCACACGGCGGTACACCCCGCGGCCATCAGCACCGTCCTGAGGAGGATGGTCAGATACAGGGGGTCGAGGAAGCGGAGGTAGTGCTCCAGGGTGAACCCCGGTTCCACACCACCATAGATGCCCCTCGGCATGAAACTGTACACGACCATCACACCGAGAGGGATGATAAAGAACAGCAGGAGCCAGAATCCGGCCGGCGCGAGGAGCGTGGTCGGCTTGGATACGATCCGAGCTAGAAGCCGCTGTTTCCTCACATCCTTCACGACACGCCTTCCTGGAGCACCTGGCAGTCACCGGGCAGCCAAGTGAGTACCACCTCGTCGCCCGGATTCCACACGATGGGGTTCTTGAGTTGGCCTTCGTTCGGCACGGTGACCCGCATCGTCTGGCGGGTCGCCGTCACCTCGGCCACCACCTGCAAGGTCTCACCGAGGTACACGACTTCCCGTACGGTGGCCGGGATCCTGTTGGCCTCATGGGATGCCTGGCCCGGGGGACAGACGCGTAGCCATTCCGGGCGAACGGCAACGTTGATAGGTGATCCGGTTCCAATCCCTGGCTGGGCGGGGATCTGGAATTCGAGCTCGTTCCCACCGATGGTCCAGAGCCCGTCCCGTTCTTCGCGGGCGATACCTGACAGGAAGTTGGATTCACCGATGAATTCCGCCACAAAGGCCGAGCGGGGACATTCGTAGATCTCTGCGGGGGCGCCGATCTGGATTACTCGTCCCTGGTCCATGACCGCAATGCGGTCGGACAGCGTGAGTGCTTCTTCCTGATCGTGGGTCACATAGACGAAAGTGATCCCCAAGGTCCGATTGAGAGCCTTCAGCTCAAGCTGCATCTGCTTCCGGAGTTTGAGGTCGATCGCCCCGAGCGGCTCGTCAAGAAGCAGAATGGAGGGTTTGATGACCAGCGCCCGCGCGAGCGCCACCCGCTGACGCTGGCCGCCTGAAAGCTCGGAAGGCATCCGGTTGCCGAATTGCCCGGGGTCGAGCCGGACCAGGGCGAGTGTGTCACGGACTCGCCTCACGCGCTCTGCGGCAGGCACCGAACGCTGCTCCAGACCGAAGGCGACATTCCGGGCGACGGAGAGATGAGGGAACAGCGCATAGTGCTGAAACACCATGGACAAGTCGCGCTCATACGGTCGACGATCTGTTACCGGCACACCGTCAATGAAGATCGCGCCGCCATCTCGGTCGGGTTCCTCGAGACCCGCGAGGAGACGGAGCGTGGTGGTCTTTCCGCAGCCGGAGGGACCCAGAAGCGAGAAGAACTCGCCGGGGGGGATCTGGAGGGAGAGCGAAGTCACCGCTCTCGTATTCCCGAAGGTCTTGCTGACCCCTCGAAATTCCACCGAGGGCGTGGGAGAGTTTTTCACGCGGCTAAAGTAGGTAATCGGAGGGACCAGCGATACCTTCCCCGCATCCCGACCATGAAGTCATCATCGTGACCACCAAGCAGCGCCACCTTTGGCTCCTGGCGATCGCTCAGACCCTGGCGATGGCCCCGTGGTTTTCTGCATCGGCGGTGTTGCCCCAGCTCACCGAGGAATGGTCGCTCAGCACCGGCGCCGGGTCTTGGCTGACGATGAGTGTTCAACTCGGCTTCGTGGTGGGGGCTGTGATCAGCGCCATGCTCAACCTCCCCGATCGGTTTACGGCATCGCGTGTGTTTGCCTGGAGTGCCCTTGCGGCTGCCGCGGGCACCGCGGCAATCCCCCTCCTCGAGACAGGGCCGCTGGGAGCGATGGCTTTGCGCTTCGTGACGGGTGCCTCGCTCGCCGGCGTCTATCCGCCGGGCATGAAGTTAGTCGCCACCTGGACTAAGGAGGATCGGGGGCTCGGCATCGGACTTCTGGTTGGCGCGCTGACGCTGGGTTCGGCACTCCCTCATCTCCTCAATGCCGTCCCGGTCGGTCCCTTCGCCGGCATGCCGCCCTGGCGACCTACGCTGCTGATTGCCGCCGGCTCGGCTGGGATCGCCTCACTCCTGGGGTTCTTCGCACTTCGTTCGGGACCACACTTGAGCGCGACGGCTCCCTTCGACTGGCGCTTCATCGGAAAGGCGTTCAGTCACCGACCCACCCGTCTCGCCAACGGCGGATACCTGGGCCACATGTGGGAACTGTACGCGATGTGGACCTGGGTGCCACTCTACCTCCTAAAGAGCTTCGAGGCGGCCGGGCCAGGAGTTGGAGGGGCCGGGGTGGCGCGTCTTGCCGGATTCGGAGTCGTGGCGGTGGGCGCGGTAGGCGCAGTCGTGGCGGGGATCATGGCCGACCGCCTGGGGCGCACCCGAGTCACCATCGCCAGCCTGGCCATCTCGGGAGTGTGCGCCGCGGTGGCTGGATTCTTCTACGATAGCCCAGGTCTCCTGACGGTCCTCTGCTTGGTGTGGGGGTTCGCGGTCGTCGCCGACAGTGCGCAGTTCAGTGCCGCGGTGAGTGAACTCACCGACTCCCGTTACGTGGGCACCGCCTTGACGCTCCAAACGGCAGCCGGGTTCTTGCTCACGCTGGTGACCATTCGGCTCGTTCCTGCCATTGGGGGACTCTTCGGATGGAAGCATGTCTTCCTGCTCCTCGTCCCGGGTCCAGTCCTCGGCATCGTGAGCATGCTTCGCCTGCGGCGAGATCCGGCAGCCACCGCGATGGCGGGTGGAAGAAAGTAAGAGCAGGGAGGACAGGGTCTCGTCTAGGCCCTGAACCAATCCGCTTGCCAGTCGGTGATGGCCTCCTTGATGGACTTCTGGTCGGTCAATTCCCCGTTCGTCACGCGCTGAACGAGACCCGGCAACTCGCCATCAGAAGCAAACCGGAGGGCGATGAGATGGCCGGTTCTGAGGCTGGGGATCACACCCTGCTGATCGGGCGGTAGCACCTGTGCGAGACGGACGCGCATTTCGAGCCGGATCACTCGATCCTGGACCTTGAGCGCCATGACACGGGACGCGAACACCCCGAACAGAACGCCGAACGCGAGGACCGCACCCCAGACAGTGTCAGCCCCCGGGCTCTGTACCAGGTCCGTGGTCATCTTGAAGGTGTAGGCCACAAGAAGCGGAATCGTGACGAAATGGTAGAGTGGGAACCAGCGCGCGTGATTTGAGAAACTCTGTTCCTTCATGAACCCTCCTGAGGTGGGGGCAACGTGGTTGATCGGGATCGTGACCAGTACAGGTAGGCCGGGATCCCGGCGGCGAGAATGCCGGCTCCGATGAGGGACTCCCGTGGTGTCTGAAGAATGGTGTCCCCGACCAGATACAGGGAGAAGGCGATGAAGATCAAGGGCGTGAGCGGGTACCCCCAGGTACGATACGGCCTCTCCAGATCCGGTTCGCGGAATCGGAGAATGATCACTGCCGCCGCCGACAGCCCGTAGAACAAGAACGAGACGAACACCACGTAGGTCGCGAGTTGGATGTAGGATCCGGTCATCGTCAGAGCAAGAGCGATCAGCATCTGTGCGAGGAGGGCGAGGACTGGTGTCTTGAACCTCGGGTGGACTCGTGATCCCCAGGCGAAGAAGAGTCCGTCCCTCGCCATGGCGTAGGGAATGCGGGCGGCGGTGAAGACTATTCCGTTATTGGCCCCGAGGGTTGACACCAAGATGGCGGCAGCGATGAAGAACCCCCCACTGGCACCCAGGACGACCCGCATGGCATCGGAGGCCACCAGATCCGAACCCGCGACAGTGGCGGGCGACAAAATGTACAGGTACGCCGCGTTGACCACGACATAGAGGAGGACGATCAACCCGGTGGCGAGGATAATCGAAAGTGGGAGATTTCGCTCCGGTGCCTTGATCTCGCTGCCAACGTAGGTCGATTCGATCCAGCCATCGAAGGTCCAGAGCACGGCCACCATAGCCGGTCCGAATGCCATCAGCACCGTTGAGGGCTCGTCTGGCCAGAGGGGGGCGAAGTTGGCCACTGCCCCCCTCGACAGAACGAGGGCCAAAGTCGGAATGGCGACGAGTGCTCCAATCTTGAGCGTGGTGAGAACGTTCTGCGTCACCGCTCCAACCTTGACCCCCAGACAGTTGAGCAGCGTCAAGAGGACGATCGACAGGACGGCGACAAGTTTGATCTCCCATGGAGAGAGAGGAACGAACACGCCGAGATAGGAAGCGAAGCCGACCGCGACGGCGGCAATCGACGCCGTGTTGATCACGAGAAAGGCACCCCAGCCGTAGAGAAACCCCGCGAGTGGACCGCAGGCTCTCTGGAGGTAGACGAACTGTCCTCCCGCCTCCGGCATCGCCCCACCCAGTTCCGCGACACAGAGGGCCCCACAGATGGACACGAGCCCTCCCACGATCCAGACCAGAATGGAGGGTCCCGACGCCAGGAACCCAGCGGCAATCGCCCCCGGCACGATGAAGATGCCCGACCCGATCATCGTCCCCGCGTTGATCATGACCGCGTCGAAGAGGCCGAGATCGCGTTTCAGCTCTCCGGAAGAGACAGGCAATGTTCAGAGTCCTGGTTGAGGGCTGCGGAAACCCACAGGGCTGACAATACTATCACCCCCACCAGACTCTCGCCGTGTGGCCAGAGTGGTGTACTTTCTCCCTGACTCATCACCTCACATCCACGGGACCACTTTCATGACTGTTCGCTCCCCAGGTTTCGGCCTCCTCTTCGGACTCCTTCTAGTGTCGCCATTGACCACCCTCAGTGCGCAGCGCCCCCGAGAATCCGGCGGGGCCGGTGCTGATTCCAGCCGAGGACTCACGACGGCGACGCTATCGGGACTGAAATTCCGCGAGATTGGCCCTGCCCTGACCTCAGGTCGCGTCTCGGATATCGTGGTAGACCCCTCGGACAAGACGATCTGGTATGTGGGCGCCGCCTCAGGCGGGATATGGAAAACCACGAATGCCGGAACGACGTGGCAATCCATTTTCGACGACCAGGGGTCCTACGCCATCGGCGCACTGGCGATCGACCCGAGCGACCCTCTCACCATCTGGGCCGGCACTGGAGAGAACAACAGCCAGCGCAGCGTGGGCTACGGCGATGGGGTGTACAAGTCGACCGATGGTGGGCGCACCTGGAAGAACATGGGTCTCAAGGCCTCGGCACACATCGGCCGCATCGCGATCGACCCAGAGAATGGCAACATCGTCTACGTGGCGGCCCAGGGCCCCCTGTGGTCCGGGGGAGGCGACCGCGGAGTCTATCGCACCGATGATGGGGGAGTCACCTGGGATCTCGTCTTGGCGGGCGAGAACGAATGGACCGGGGCGAACGAGGTCCACCTCGATCCGAGGAACCCCAAAGTCGTGTACGCGGTCATGTGGCAGCGGTTTCGTCGCCAGTGGGGGTTCATCGATGGCGGGCCTGGATCGGGGATCCATAAGTCCCTCGATGGGGGCGAGACTTGGACCAAACTCTCGTCGGGGCTTCCTCGGGGCGACTTGGGCAAGATCGGCCTGGCCATCGCTCCGGCCGACCCGCACACCGTCTATGCCATCGTGGAAGCCGCCGAACGGGGCGGGGGGCTGTACCGATCGACGAACGCAGGCTCCAGTTGGCGCCGGATGGGCCCTTACACCGCCGGGCCCCCGTTTTACTACCACGAACTGATACCTGATCCGATCGAGGTCGAGCGGGTCTACAGCATCGACGTGCGCCTGATGGTGACGGCCGATAGCGGTCGATCCTTCATTGCCCTTCCGACCCAAACCAAGCATGTCGACCATCATGCGCTGTGGATCGATCCGGACGACAACCGGCACCTCATCACCGGAAACGACGGCGGTCTCTACGAGAGTTTCGACCGGGGTGCCAAGTGGCGTTACAGTGCCAACCTGCCCCTGACCCAGTTCTACAAGGTCGCAATCGACAACGCGAAGCCGTTCTACAACGTTTATGGAGGCACCCAGGACAACAACACACTCGGCGGGCCCTCCCAGACGACATCAGGTCGAGGGATTCTCAACGACGATTGGTTCGTCGTCACGGGTGGAGATGGCTTTCAGCCGGCGGTCGACCCGGTTGATCCGAACATCGTGTACGGAGAGTCGCAGCACGGGGTCCTTGTGCGGCTCGACCGTCGCAACGGAGAAAGGGTCAACATCCAGCCCCAACCCGATGTGGGAGAAGACGCGCTGCGTTGGAACTGGGATTCTCCGATTGTGATCAGCCCTCATTCGCCCACGCGCATTTTTTTCGCGGCACAGCGACTCTTCCGCAGCGAAAACCGTGGCGACACCTGGACACCCATCAGTCCGGACCTCACACGCCAAATCGACCGCAACACGCTCAAGATGATGGGTCGGGTCTGGAGCGTAGATGCGATTGCGAAGAACACGTCCACGAGTGCCTATGGCAGCATCATCGCTGTGTCGGAGTCACCCAGGCAGGATGGCCTGATCTATGTAGGGACCGATGATGGACTGATTCAGGTCACCGAAGACGGTGGCACCACTTGGCGGCGAGTGGAGAGCTTCCCGGGTGTCCCGGACACCACATTCGTCGCCGATGTCGTTGCCTCACAGCACGACGATCAGACGGTGTTCGCCACCTTCAACAACCAGAAGGCCGGCGACTTCAAGCCCTACGTGCTCAAGAGTTCCGATCGCGGCCGCACCTGGACCTCGATCGCCTCCGACCTGCCCGCGCGGGGCTCGGCGTGGGTCATCGCCGAAGACCATGTTGACCCGAACCTTCTCTTCGTGGGTACCGAATTTGGGGTCTTCCTCAGCACCAATGGTGGCGGCAAGTGGCTACAGCTGAAGGGCGGACTCCCGGTGATTCCCGTTCGCGATATCGCCATCCATCGTGATCAGGACGATCTCGTCCTCGCGACTTTCGGTCGCGGGTTCTGGGTGTTGGACGACTACAGCCCACTCCGAGGACTCAGCCCGGAAGTGATCACGGCAGAGGCCATGCTTTTTCCCGTTCCGGTCACTCCAATGTTCATCCCCACTGGTTTCGACGCTGGAGGCCAGGGGGACGCGGTGTTCACCGCCTCCAACCCGCCTCGGGGCGCCACGTTCACTTATTACCTGAAGAGTGCACTCCGCAGCAGCGCGGACACCCGTCGTGAACGAGAACGGGCAGCCGCCCGCCGCAACGAGGATACGCCATATCCCACCTGGGACGAGCTGCGCGCCGAAGACCAAGAGGAGTCCCCGGCAATCCTGCTCACCATCACCGACGCCGACGGCAATGTCGTTCGTCGCCTGACTGGCTCACCCTCGGCGGGTCTCCATCGTGACAACTGGGACCTTCGGTGGCCCTCTTCGACACCGGTGCGTGCAGCACAAAGTGGTGGCGGTTTCGGCGGTGGAGGTGGCTTCGGTGGAGGAGGGAGCGGGCCCTATGCCGCTCCCGGCAGGTATACCGTCACGCTGGCCAAGAGGGTTGATGGAGTCATCACCCAACTGGGAGTCCCTCAGACCTTCAGGGCGGAACCGGTCGGTGTTTCGAGTCTCCCAGCCACCGACCGTGACGCGCTCCTCGCCTTTCAGCTTCAAACCGCGCGTCTGCAGCGGGCCGTGATGGGGGCGGCCGCATTGATGACCGAAGTCACCAGTCGCTTGGGGCTCCTCAAACGCGCCATCGAGCAGACCCCGAGTGCCGATCAGTCGATGCGACAAGAGGCACGAACCCTCGAGCTTCGCCTCGCGGAGCTCGAGGTCACCATGAACGGGGACCGCACGATCGGTCGAGCCAGTGAACCCACGCCTCCAGGCATTGTCGATCGAGTTCAGTCGATCATCCGGGGGCACTGGCAGTATACTGGACCGCCAACCACGACCCACCGGCGCGACTATGACATCGCCGCAGCAGCCTTCGGGCCGGTGCTGGCCAATCTTCGAGCCCTTGTCGAGACCGACTTGAAAGCACTCGAAGACCGAGCCGAGGCCGCTGGAGTACCGTGGACCAGCGGTCGGATTCCCGTGTGGCCCTGAGCCGACGCTGGAGCGGCTCCCAGGCGCCTCCATCGGCACACGTCCGTGCGCGCCAGCAGGACACAGTTGTCTGAGGACGACGACCGGGGCGGGGCGCCCCACAGCAGGATGAGGGAACCATGACCAACCCGACGCTCACCAACGCGCACCACCAGCTCGCCCGCCTCGTCGGAACCTGGACGGGCGAAGAGCAAATGTTTCCGTCACCGTGGCTGCCTGAAGGGGGTACCCACGGTGTCTTTGCCCACGACCCGGTCAGGGACAACATCGGCATGCACTGGTTCGATTCGATGGGACCCACACCAAACATCTACAAGGGGAGTTTTGACGGTGATACCCTCAACATGACGATGAAGATGTCCGAAGGCTGGAGTCGCGCGAGTTTTGAATTGACCTCTCCGGACAGCTACACGTTCGGAATGGACGTTTCGCAGGACGGGAAGAATTGGGCTTCGATGATCAAGGGGTCCTATACGCGGAAGGGGTAACCATGGCGAGACATGTTGATGCGGCCAAGGCGGGCATCGGGTTTGGGACGGCCTTGGCCATAGCAATTTCCTGGAGCCTGCACAAGTCGATCCTGTGGGCCATTGTCCATGGGTTCTTCGGGTGGCTCTACGTCATCTACTACGCCTTAACCCGAAGCCCCTGAGAAAAGCGTCCTCACTCGTATCGAATTGCTGTCATCGGGTCGATGCAGGTGGCCTTCCTTGTCGGGATCACCCTGGCAAGAAGCGCCACCAGGAGCCGGAGCACAGGAATGGCTGCGAAGGTCACCGCATAGGGATCACCCATAGATTCCCACGGCCGCAAGGATGGGGCAAGGCAACCGAACGAAGTATTGCAGAACCCCTTGCGGTCTAGCCGACCGACAGACCACCGCCCTATGTTGGAGTGTTCCCTCGACAGGAGATGTAGTGCCGGAATTCCGTGCCCGGCTCGAAGCCGCCCTAGGATCCGCCTATCGCATCGAGAGTGAACTCGGCGGTGGGGGGATGAGTCGCGTCTTCCTGGCAGTCGAGGTGGCCTTACTCCGTCAGGTCGTTGTGAAGGTCCTCCCTCCCGAGATGGCCGCTGGGGTGAGCGAGGACCGGTTCCGACGGGAGATCCAGCTTGCCGCAGGCCTCCAACATCCGCACATCGTTCCTCTCCTGAGCGCGGGATCCGCCGACGACCTCCTGTGGTACACGATGCCGTTCATTGAAGGCGAGTCTCTCCGGGCCAAACTCGCACGTGAGGGAGAGCTGCCGGTAGAGGAGGCGACCCGCATTTTGCGGGAAGTCACCGACGCGCTCGCCTACGCCCACGCCAAGGGAGTAGTGCATCGGGATATCAAGCCGGACAACGTGATGATCTCAGGTGATCATGCCCTCGTCACCGATTTCGGTGTTGCCAAGGCAGTCTCCGAATCGGCTGGGGCCCACGCGCTCACTTCAGTCGGTATGGCACTCGGCACCCCCGCCTACATGGCACCGGAACAGGCAGCCGGCGACTCGCATGTCGACCACCGTGCCGATGTTTACGCCCTTGGCGCCATGGCGTACGAGATGCTCACCGGGCAACCGCCTTTCACGGGTCCGACTCCCCAGGCGCTTCTCGCCGCTCATCTGACCCAGGCCCCGGCCCCGGTGAGTGGGGCCCGTCCGGCCGTTCCCCCAGCCCTCGAAGGCTTGGTGATGCGGTGCCTCGAGAAGAGGGCTGCCGATCGATGGCAGCACGCCAGGGATTTGCTCCCTCAATTCGCTGCGCTGATCAGCCCCAGTGGCAGCACGGCAGCGACGACGGCAACCCCCATCCTGTCTTCGGGCACCGAGGCAGCGCTGCGTCAAACGCATCCGATTCGGGTCGGGATTCTCTTCGCAATCGCTGCAGTCGTGACGCTCACGGTGACCTGGTGGCTGGTCCAGCAGCTCGGCCTCCCCGATTGGGTAGTCACGGCCGCCGGCGTACTGCTGGTCCTTGGGCTCCCGGTCGTCGTACTTGCAGCCAAACACGAACGCAGACGGATCCTCGACCGCACCCAGGGGAAATCGGTAGCGACCCCGACCGGACTCGTGGGCCGGATGATGACATTCAAAGGCGCTTTGACTGGAGGGGGACTCGCCTTCAGCGGCCTCGCCGTAGGCACTGCCGCCTTCATGGGACTCAGAATCCTCGGCATCGGACCGTTTGCCACCCTGGTCTCGGCTGGGGTTCTCGAAGAGCGAGGCCTCCTCGTGGTCGCGGATTTCGAAACATCGGCCGAGGACTCTACGATTGCAGCGTCGATCACGGAAGCACTCAAGATCGACTTGGGGCAGTCCCCAATGGTGCGCTTGGTGGAGGGACAACAGATCGGTGCGGCGCTTGAACGCATGGAACTGCCAGTTACCGCAAGGATCGATGCCGGTGTCGCCCAGGATATTGCCCAACGCGAGGGTGCGAAGGCGTTCGTGGCGGGTGAGGTCTCACGGCTTGGGGACGGGTTCGTGCTCTCCGTCAGGCTTACGTCTTCGGTCGACGGATCGACCCTCTTGGGGGTGCGGGAGAGCGCAGCCGATGCTGCGGGGCTCATTCCGGCGATCGACCGAATCTCACGAAAGCTCCGGGAGGGCATCGGAGAGTCGCTGAAGAGCATTCGCTCTGGTGAGCCTCTGGAACAGGTAACCACTGGATCCCTGGAAGCCCTCCGGCTCTATACCCAGGCCCAGCATGCACGCGACGCGGGTCAGATCACGGAGGGGATTCGCCTCTGGGAGCAGGCCATCGCCGCCGACTCCGGATTCGCCATGGCTTGGCGCAAACTGTCGGTGCAGCTCAGCTATCCGGGCGGTGACCCAGCGCGGTCACTCGATGCCGCCCAGCGCGCATACGATCTGCGGGGTCGCCTGCCTCGCAGGGAAGCAGACCTCGCGACCGCGTTCCTGTACCACCGAACCGGGAACCGTCAGGAGGCGATACGCGCGTACGAACGGCTGCTCACCTCCTGGCCTGATGACATCCCGTCCAGGAACAATCTCTCCATCATGTACGTTCAGGAGGGCCGGTACCCCGATGCGGAGCGCCTCCTTCGGGTGGCCACAGACAGTGGGGCGATTCAGGCCGCGCTCTACGACAACCTGATCGACGCCCAACTCCTTCAGCGGAAGTACGAGGCCGCGGAGAGCACCGCGATCCTCTACGGAAGGACGGTACCGAGTGCGGTGGATCAGGCGGCGTATTTCCGGAGCATCGTTGCGTTCACTCGAGGGGACTACGACAAGACCCAGGCAATCGTCGACACCATCAGACTCTCCGAAGATCCGGTGTACCAGGGGTACGGGGCCTACGAGACGGGCCGCTTGCTGGCGCTGCGTGGACGAGCTAAGGATGCTGCCACCCACAATGAGCGCTGGATGAGGCAACTTTCGGAGGGAGGCCCTTCGGCCAACGCGGGTCTTTTGCGTATCGAGTCGATGAAGGTGTTGACGGAGGCCCTGACCCTTGGCCACGTGGAGGCGGCAGGGAAGGCTCTGGAGGATGCCGTCAGTCGCTACCCCCTCGACTCCGTTCCCCCGCTGAATCGGAACCATGCCCTATTCACCTGGGTAGCGGCCCTTGTCGGACGATCCGATATCGCAGCAACGTTCTACGCCGACTACACCGCTTCCGTTCCCGAGGCCATCCGCGAGACCAGTGGAGACGACCCCTGGGCTCAGTCCTCCCTCGCAGCCACCCGCAACGAATGGCACGAGGTGATCCGCCTCGCACGCCTCGCGCAGCGACGGTTCGGATGCCCCACCTGCAGCGCCTTCGAGATCGGGACAGCCTTTGAGCGACTGAATCAGCCCGATTCAGCTCTGGCGGTGTACGAGGAATTCGTCACCCGACCCATCTATTGGGAGATGGGCCAGCGGCACACGCTCCCGATCGTCCTCGGACGTCTCGCCGAATTGCATGAGGCACGTGGAAACAACTCCAGTGCCCTCGAGTATTATGGCAGGCTCGTGGACCTCTGGGACGGAGCGGACGAGGAACTGCAGCCTCGAGTGGCAGAGTACCGACGGCGCATCGCGAGGCTCGCCGGGGAGCCGCGCTGAGCGCCGTGACCCCGGCGCTCAGATCTCACCCTCGATCCTCGCCAGCGTGAACGACCTCCCCTGCTGGGTGAGGATCACGCTCTTCACGGTCTCACCCTCCATCTGAAACTCCAGGGTCACTTCGATCGGAATACCAGTCAGGTGGAATTTGGTCCTACTGTCGGCAGCCAGCCGATAAGCAGGCTGACCCGGAATCACCACTTGGAGGTAACCTTCGAAGAACTCCACACTCGCATCGATCGGTGGCTGCTCCGCGCGGTACTTGCCTGCCAGCCGTCGTAGCTGTGCTTCACTCAATTCCACGGCGTCGGTACTGTCGGGAACTTCAGGTTTGCGCGTAAACTCCCCAACCCCCTCGACCTGCATCTTGTTGATCTTGCCTTCGTGGTTCGCGGAGAAGGTCACGAGCGACTTGCCAAGCATCGGGTCCTTCCAGATGGCCCGGAAGGTGTCGTAATGCCAGTGCTCCAGGATGCCCTGGAATGCCGGACTGGAAGACAACGTGAGAACCCCGTCGTGGAATCCGACCACCTCTTCCCCGTAGAGACTGTCGGGGTCGGCAAAAGTCCCTGCGTAGTCGGCCAGGGTGTGCGAGGGGGATGTTCCCGTCACGCGAGCGTCTTCTGTCTTCTTCTGCTGCGCTTTCGCGGCATCGATCAGCGGTTGGATCGCCTTGAGGATATCTCCGCTCCAGTCCTTGGGCTCCACCCCCAAGTAGGCGTCGAAGATCCGATACATCAACGCCGTGGGCAGTGAGGTTCCATTCATGTTCGTCAGGATGACCAGGCCTACCTTCTCGCTCGGCATCATCGCCACGAGGGCGCTCATCCCATCGATGTTTCCCCCATGCTGCACCACCTTCCGGCCACGATGATCCTGGAGAAACCAGGCCAGGCCGTAGCTGAGAAAGTTCGATTCGGAATAGAGTCGTGCCGAAACCCCCTCGAAGGGAATGATGGTATTCGGTTTCTGCATCTCAGCCACCACGGAAGAGGAAAGGATCCGTTTCCCCCCGATCTCGCCCTGGTTGAGGTGCAGACGTACCCACTGCGCCATGTCGAGAACGTTCGAGTTGATCGACCCCGCGGGTGCGATGTTGTCGATGTTTCTCCACGCCACCGTTCGAACCGTGTCGTCGATTTCCGCGTGAGGGGTGGCAACGTTCGGTAACCCAGCGAGCGCTTTGGTCGAGGTATTGGTCGAACGCATGCCGAGCGGTTCGAAGATGCGTTCGCGAACGAAGTCATCCCACGATTGTC
The DNA here is from genome assembly GCA_003246755.1 of Gemmatimonadota bacterium. Classification (GTDB taxonomy): domain Bacteria; phylum Gemmatimonadota; class Gemmatimonadetes; order Gemmatimonadales; family GWC2-71-9; genus SZUA-320. The sequence goes on from QKDC01000122.1 coordinate 16,353, forward strand.
CGGAGACAGACTCGACCAGCTGACCGGCCGTGAGGAACATGATGTTCTGATACCCGAACTGTGACCGGAAACTCCACGAGGGTTCCAGAAACCGAACACGGCGCACGATTTCCGCGCGATCGAGATCCGTACCGTACCAAAGCAGATCGCCCCGACTCAGCCCGCTTCGGTGACTCAGGATATCGCGCACCGTCACCTGCTGGTTGGCATAGTCATCGAAAAGCGCGAATCCGGGGAGGTGACGCGACACGCGATCATCCCATGCTACGCGTTTGGCGTCCACGAGGATCCCCACCGCGGCAGCCGTGAATGCCTTGGAGGAAGACCCGATAGCGAATAGTGTCGTCGGGTCGACAGCCACCTCGGTGCCGAGAGTCCTGACACCATAGCCCTTGGCGTAGACGACGGAGTCGTTCTTCACGATCGCGACCGCGAGACCAGGAACTTTCCACGCCCGCATCGCGGCGGTGACGTAACGATCGAAATCCCTGGATGGGGCCTGGGCTGCGGTGGACCCACTCGTCAGGACGAACAGCGCAAGCACAACAATGACGCGTCGGAACACGGGAACCTCCTGTCGAGAAACCTGAACCAACAACCCGGCTAGAACCGCCAGGACGCTCGATAGTCTGCCGGTAACGGCAAGTTGAGCAACCGGGCGCGCACCATTTCGACGGGCATGGGACCGCCCTGCAGTATCGCATCGTGGAATTCCCGATCCGTCATCTGGCCGGATCCCACGAGCGCCTCGTGGAGCGCCCGGAACTGGAGGCCACCAAGCATGTATCCAGCCTGATAGAGCGGTGGGTAGCTCCCGTTGAACGAACGGCGGACTTCGGCTTCGGCATTGGCGCGCTCGTGTCCCACGCGATCGACCAGGAAGTCCACAGCCTCCTGGGGGGTCATGGTGCCGAGGTGAAATCGGAGGGAGAAAATGATCCGCGCGGCGCGATGGGAGCGCCAGAAAAGCATCCCGATTTTCTCCTCCGGTGTGCGGGCGAAACCGAGATCCCAGAGCAGCATCTCCCAGTAGAGTGACCACCCCTCCGTCCAAAATGGGGTCCGGAACAACCGCCGATGCGAATTGTACCGTTCGTTCATGAAGCCCTGAAGGTGATGACCGGGGATCAGCTCATGATGCACCGTGGCACGGGAGAAGTACCGATTGTTCCCCCGCATGCTCATCAACTTGTCCTCGTGAGACATGCTGTCGGTGGGGAAAGAGACCTGAATTACCTCGCCTCCGAGGAAGAAAGGACTGACCTTCTGCGCCTCGGGGGACATCATCTCCATGCGCCAGATCTCTTTGGCGAGGGGCGGGACGGTGAGCAACCCTCGTGATTCGACAAACTCGGTCGCCTCGAGGGCCTGCTCCAGAATCATCTCGGGTTGATGGCCTGGCTCGACGTGCATGTTCTTGACGGCCTCGAGGGCCGCCCGCCAATCGTCCCCATAGCCCATCTCGCGTGATGCCTTGAGCATCTCGGCATCGGTCCACGCAAACTCCCGTTCGGCAATCTCCAGAAGCTCGGCCGGGGTGTAGGGGATCATCTCATGCGCCAGATCCGCGGCCAAGCCGTCAACGCCGATGGGATCCCCGATGATGGGCTCGTCCTCTCCTTCCCGAATGCCTACCACTTTTTCCCGCAGGTATTTGACGAAGGTCTCGAGTGCCTGGTCGACCTTGGCATAGGGCGCTTTTACCCACCATGAGAAGAGTGGGTCATAGCCGGCAGAGAACCGATTCCACCGCT